>NZ_JBGBPT010000081.1:0-40752 GCF_041106355.1 Streptomyces sp. BF23-19
GGCCGCCCCCGCGGCGCCCGCCGCCGCGATCACCCCGCAGGCAGCCGCCCCCGCGGCGGCTCCGGCCGCCGCCCCGGCAGCCGTGGCCGCGCCCGTCGCGGCGGCCTCGGCCCCCGCGGTCGACGCCTCGGCGCGGGAGACCCGTATCCCGGTCAAGGGCGTCCGCAAGGTCACCGCGCAGGCCATGGTCGGTTCGGCCTTCACCGCGCCGCACGTCACCGAGTTCATCACCTTCGACGTGACGCGCACGATGAAGCTGGTCCAGGAGCTCAAGGCCGACCCGGACCTCGCGGGGCTGCGGATCAACCCGCTGCTGCTCATCGCCAAGGCCGTGCTGGTGGCCATCCGCCGCAACCCGGACGTCAACGCGTCCTGGGACGAGGCGGCCCAGGAGATCGTGCTCAAGCACTACGTCAACCTGGGCATCGCGGCGGCCACCCCGCGCGGGCTGATCGTCCCGAACATCAAGGACGCGCACGCCAAGACCCTCGGCGAGCTGTCGGAGTCCCTGTCCGCGCTGGTCGCCACGGCCCGTGACGGCAAGACCTCCCCGGCTGACATGCAGAACGGCACGATCACCATCACCAACGTCGGCGTCTTCGGCGTCGACACCGGTACGCCGATCCTGAACCCGGGCGAGTCCGCGATCCTCGCGGTCGGTGCGATCAAGCTCCAGCCGTGGGTCCACAAGGGCAAGGTCAAGCCGCGCCACGTCACCACCCTGGCGCTGTCCTTCGACCACCGTCTGATCGACGGCGAGCTCGGCTCCCGCTTCCTGGCCGACATCGCGTCGGTCCTGGAGCACCCCCGCCGCCTGATCACCTGGTCGTAGCGGCACGTAGGACGTCCCACCCGATGGCCGGTCTCCCTCGCGGAGACCGGCCATCGGCGTTCCGGAGGGCGCTCGTGGGGGTGGCGGTCCTGCGCGGCGGCGACGAGCGGCCCCGGGTCCGGGAGGACCGGGCCGGCTGCGAAGTCGGTGAGATACGCATGGTGTTGGAGGAACCGTCCGACGTCCGAGAGACGTTTCTTCTTTCGTGCCACTGCTCGTACGAGAGGGGAACAGCGGATGGAACTGACCGAAGAAATCGCCGCCTACCATGACGGCGCGGGTGAACCCGGGCGCCTGGTGGGTGAGTTCCGCAGGTCGGCGCTGCTGGCCCCGCTGGAGCAGGGGCCCGGCGGGGGCCTGATGTCCGCCGTCCAGGGCGGTGTCCGCTGGGTGTACGCGTTCACGGACGAGGCGGCCCTCGCCCGCTTCGCGCAGGCACGCGGGGCCGGGGACCGCGAGTGGGAGTACCTCGCGATCCTCGGCGCGCGGCTGGTCGACGCGATCGTCCCGATGATCGACGGACCGGCGGGCGTCGCG
Source organism: Streptomyces sp. BF23-19 (assembly GCF_041106355.1). NCBI lineage: Bacteria > Bacillati > Actinomycetota > Actinomycetes > Kitasatosporales > Streptomycetaceae > Streptomyces > Streptomyces sp. BF23-19. The sequence goes on from NZ_JBGBPT010000081.1 coordinate 1,370, forward strand.
GTGAACGTCGCCGACGAGAACGGGGCGATGCTCTTCCCGCCGGTCGTGGGCATCGTGCCCGAGGCCTGCGCCGTCGACCGTGCGGACGCCGCCTGATGGCGGGCGACGGGGACCTGGAGGTCTCGCCGGTCGCGGTCGCGGGCATCCAGAAGGGCCTGCGCGGGGCCATCGCCGAGCTGCGCGAGTCCTCGGACGCGGCCGGCGCCTCGCAGGGGGCGGGTTTCAGCGACCTGGCCATGACCGGCATGGAGGCCGGCCACATGGGGCTGGCCACCGACTTCGAGGACTTCTGCGAGCTCTGGGAATGGGGCGTGCGCAGCCTCGTCCAGAACGCGAGCACCCTCGCACGCTCCCTCGGTATCGCCGCCGGGACGGTCTGGGAGGAGGACCAGTACCTCCAGGGCGCGTTCAAGGTCGCGGCCAACGCCGCGTACGGCAACCCGCACGCGAGCGAGGACGAGATCGAGCAGAAGGGCTGGGGCGACATCTTCCGGGCCGACGTCTACAAGCCGGACTACAGCGCGGAGTCGTTCGAGAAGAGCGCGCAGGACATCGAGCAGACCTGGTCCGACACGGGCGACAAGCTGACCTCCAGCGGGAAGATCGGCTCGCTGAAGGACCTGCTGGACCAGGCGGACGGGGGGCGCTGACCGATGGGTTGGAGGGATTTCGTACCGGACTCGGTCGAGGACTGGGCCGAGGACCGGGCCGAGGACGTCGGCGACGCCATCGAGTGGACCGGCGACAAGGTCGCCGACGTGGCGGAGGACGTCGGACTCGACGAGGCGGGCGACTGGATCCGCGACAAGAGCCGCTCCGCCGCCAACCAGCTCGGCGCGGACGTCGCGGAGATGGAGCTCGGGCAGACCGAGGACCCGAAGAAGCTGGTCTACGGCAGCGTGTCGAAGATCCGCGCGCAGGTCTCGCACCTGAGTGACTTCGAGCTCTCGTTCACCCTCGTCGGCAACGGCCTGAAGGCCCTGGAGGGCGACGGCCTGAAGGGCGCCTCGGCGGACGCGTTCCGGGACGCGATAGCCAAGGAGCCGCCGCGCTGGTTCAAGGCGGCCGAGTCCTTCGGCAAGGCGGCCGACGCGATCAACCGGTTCGCCGACACCGTGGAGTGGGCGCAGGGCCAGGCCAAGGAGGCTCTGGAGGAGTACAACAAGGCCAAGAAGGTCTCGCAGGACGCGCGCAACGCCTACAACAAGTCGATCGACGTCTACAAGGAAGCGGTCGAGGCGAAGAAGGACACGCTGCCGCCGCGACCGGCGGACGATTTCACCGATCCCGGCGTTCCGCTCGCCAAGGCCGCCCAGGACAAGCTCGACACCGCGCGCAAGCAGCGCAACGAGGTCGCGGAGACGGCCCGTACGGCGATCCGGGCGGCCCGTGACGCGGCCCCGCCCAAACCCTCGTACGCCGCGCAGCTCCAGGACGGCATGGACTACCTGGACCTCGCGCAGACCCACCTGGCGGGCGGCGTCGTCAAGGGCACCGCCGGCATCGTCAACTTCGCCCGCGCCCTCAACCCGACCGACCCGTACAACCTGACCCATCCCGCCGAGTACATGACGAACCTCAACTCGACGGCCGCCGGTCTGGTCACCATGGCCAACGACCCGTGGGGCGCGGGCAAGCAGATGCTCGACGAGTTCATGAAGGACCCCTCCGAGGGCGTGGGCAAGCTCCTGCCCGAACTCATCGGCTCCAAAGGCCTGGGCGCCGCGAAGAAGGGCGGCTCGGCCGCACGGCACCTGGACGATCTGGACGGCCCCGGCCGCAAGGAGACCGACCGGCACGGACCGCACCACGGTGAGCGGTCCGACGGGGACAAGCCCAGCGAGGGCACCGACCCCGTCGACCTCGCCACCGGCCGCATGTACCTCCCGCAGACGGACGTGGTCCTCCCCGGTACCTTCCCGTTCGCGTTCACGCGCCGGGCGGAGTCCGGCTACCTGGCGGGCCGCTGGTTCGGCCCGACCTGGTCCTCCACGATCGACCAGCACCTGGAGATCGACGCGAAGGGCATCGTCCTGGTCTCCGAGGACGGCCTGCGGGTCGGCTATCCGCATCCCGCGCCCGGTGTGCCCGTGCTGCCGGTGTCGGCGTCGGGCCCGCGCCGGCCGCTGGCGCGCACCGCGGACGGCGACTGGACGCTGACGGACCCCCTGACGGGCGCCGTGCGCCGGTTCACCCCACCGGCCGACGGCGCCGAGAACGGCATCGCGCCGATCGCCCAGCTGGAGGATCCGAACGGCAACCACGTCATCTTCGAATACGACGAACACGGCACACCGCTGGGCATCTCCCACTCCGGCGGCTACCGACTGGGCTTCGAGACCGACGGCGGCCGGATCACCGCCCTGCACCTGGCCGGCGGCGGCCGCGTCCTCGCGTACGGATACACCGACGGGAACCTGACCGAGGTCACCAACTCCTCCGGCCTGCCGCTGCGGTTCACCTACGACGACCGCGCCCGCATCACCGCGTGGACCGACACGAACGACCGCCGCTACGAGTACGCCTACGACGATCTCGACCGGTGCGTGGCGGAGGCCGGTGAGGCGGGCCACATCGCCCTCACCTTCCGCTACGACGACGTGGACCCGCGGACCGGTCACCGCGTGACGCGGATGACGACCGCCGCCGGGCACACCCGCAGCTACCTGATCGACGAGCGCTACCGGGTGGTGGCCGAGACCGATCCGCTCGGTGCGGTCACCCGGTACGCGTACGACGGCGGCGGCCGCCGGATCGCGCACACCGACCCGCTCGGCCACACCACCCGCAGCACCTTCGACGACACGGGCCGCCTGGTCTCCTTCGTCCGGCCCGACGGCCGGGAGGCGCGCGCCGAGTACAACGACCTCGGTCGTCCCGTGAAAGTCGTCTCCGTGGACGGCTCGGTCGTCCGCCAGACCTACGACGAGCGCGCGAACCGCACCTCGGTCAGCCGCCCCGACGGTACGGTCACCCACTTCGGCCACGACGAGCACGGCCACCTCACCACCGTCACCGACCCCGGGGGCGCGGTCACCCGGATCCGCACCGACCGGGCCGGGCTGCCGCTCGCCGTCACCGACAGGCTCGGCGCCACCACCACCTACGAACGGGACGCCTTCGGGCGCATCACGTCGGTCACCGACCCGCTCGGCGCGGTCACGCGCATGGAGTGGACGGTCGAGGGCAAGCCGCTGCACCGGACCGACCCGGACGGCCGCCGTCGCTCGTGGGCGTACGACGGCGAGGGCAACTGCCTGACCCGTACGGACGGGGACGGTCCGGACGCCAGGGCGGTGCACTTCGAGTACACCCACTTCGACCTGCTCGCCGCCCGCACCGACGCCGACGGCGCGCGCCACGCGTACGCGTACGACGCCGAGCTGCGGCTGACCGAGGTCCGCAACCCGCAGGGCATGACCTGGGAGTACGCCTACGACCCGGCGGGCCGGCTCGTCCGGGAGAGCGACTTCGACGGCCGGGTGCTCGACTACGGCTACGATCCCGCGAGCCGACTCGTCACCCGCACCGACGCCCTCGGGCAGCGGATCACCTTCGAACGGGACGCCCAGGGACACACCGTGCGCAAGGACGCGGGCGGCACGGTGACGACGTACGAGTACGACGTCTTCGACCGGCTCGCCGTCGCGGTGTGCGGGGACAGCGTGCTGACCCGGCTGCGGGACCGGGCGGGCCGGCTCCTCCAGGAGACGGTCGACGGCCGCACCCTCACCTACAGCTACGACGCCCTGGGCCGCCGCACCGGCCGGACCACCCCGACGGGGGCCGTCGCCACCTGGGCGTACGACGCCGCCGGCCGCCACGACGCCCTGACCACCTCCGGCCGCCGCATCGACTTCACCCACGACGCGGCGGGCCAGGAACTCAGCCGCACGTACGCGGACGCCGTCACCCTCGACCAGGCGTGGGACGACACCGGCCGGCTGGTCGAGCAGCGACTCACGGGCTCCGGGCAGACCGTGGTGCAGCGCCGCGGGTACACCTACCGGTCCGACGGGGTCCTCACCGGGGTCGACGACCTGCTGGCCGGCCCGCGCAGCTTCGACCTCGACCCGCGGGGCCGGGTGACGGCGGTGCACGCCGAGAACTGGACCGAGCGCTACGCCTACGACGAGGCCGGCAACCAGACCTCCGCGTCCTGGCCCGGCGATCACCCCGGAGGCCAGGACGCCACGGGACCGCGCACCTACGAGGGCACCCGGTTGACCGGCGCGGGCCGGGTCCGCCACGAGTACGACGCCCTCGGCCGGGTCGTGCTCCGCCAGAAGCCCCGGCTCTCGCGCAAGCCCGACACCTGGCGCTACACATGGGACGCCGAGGACCGGATCACGGCCGTCACCACCCCGGACGGGACGCGCTGGCGGTACACGTACGACCCGCTGGGACGGCGTACGGCCAAGGAACGGATGACGCCCGACGGCCTGGCGGTGGCCGAGCGCACGGTCTTCACCTGGGACGGCAGCGTGCTGTGCGAGCAGACCAGCACCTCGGCGCAGGCGGCCGGCGAGATCGCCCTGACCTGGGACCACCGCGGTCTGCAGCCGATCGCGCAGACCGAGCGGATGCTCGACGCACGCCAGGAGGTGGTGGACGAGCGGTTCTACGCCATCGTCACCGACCTGGTGGGCGCGCCCGCCGAACTCGTCGACGAGCACGGTGAACTGGCCTGGCGCAGCCGCTCCACGCTGTGGGGCTCGACGGCCTGGAACCGGGACGCCACGGCGTACACGCCCCTGCGTTTCCCCGGCCAGTACTTCGACGCCGAATCGGGCCTGCACCACAACTACTTCCGCACGTACGACCCCGAGACCGCCCGTTACCTGAGTCCGGACCCGCTGGGCCTGGCGGCGGCCCCCAATCCGGTGACGTACGTCGCCGACCCCCATCGGTGGTGCGACCCCTTCGGGCTGGCCCCCTACTCGGACAGCACCCGGGCGGCGCAGGGCGTCGACCACCAGCTCAACGAGGCGGAGAGCGGCAAGGACAACCACTACCTCAAAGGCATCAACGGCGACGAGGTGAAACTGGAGAAGTACCTGCGCGGTCATCTGCAGTCGCCGGCCAACTACGTCGACGACGCGACGGGGGCGCGGATCATCATCGACCGCAGCCTCGACCCGTCCAGGCCGGTGGCCATCATCCGCCAGGACAATATGATCCACGGGTACCACATCGACCCGGAGGACCTCTCCAACTACATCACCCCCCGCGATGGCAAGGATCAGGCGAAGTGGCGCACCCCGAAACCCGAAGAGATCAATGAATAGCCCCGCCCCCACCCCCCGCGAGCCCGAACCCGACTGGCCGGGCTACCACGCCGAGCCGTCCTACGACCCGGGCCGAAGCCAGGTCTTCCCGGCCCCGGTGCCGGCGGAGCTGAGGGCGCTCGGCGACGAGGTCCGGGCCGCCGACTGGCCGGTGCGGCTCGCCTTCCGCAAGTCCCGCGTCGAGCTGCTCGACACGCTCTGCCGCTGGCAGACCCTGCGCGCGCTGGCGTACGTGCACCTGCTGGCCGCCCGCACGGGCGACGAGCGGCTGCCGACCGACCTGCGGGTGGTCCCCGGTCCGGACACGGCCGGCGATCCGCGCCTGCCCGAGCTGCTGGCGCGGCTGGAGCGGGCTGCCGTGGACCTCCCGGCGGACCTGCTGGACGCGATCGTCTGCGACAGCGGCGGACTGCTCGCGGACAACCGGTTCGCGGCATCGGTGCTGGCCGCCGGACTCACCGCCGATTCCCGGCCGCGGGACCCGGACGAGGCGGTCTCCCGGGCCGTGGTGCTCACCAGCTACTGGTACGAGGTGCCCGACCGGCGCGGCGCACTGGCCCTGGCGTGGAGCGCGAACCTGTTCGTGCGGTCCTGGCTGTCGTGGTCGCGGCAGTTCGTCCACGGCGACCCGGCGGGCGGCATCGGCATCACCTCGGACCCCCGCCCGCCCCGCCCGGTGGCGTCCGTCCTGCCGGACTGGGCGGCGCCCCTGCTGGAACGCGTCCAGGGTTCCCCGTGAGCGCGTCCGCACGCCCCGCGAGGTAACCTCCGCCCGGGGAAGGGGGCGCGGGTGTCCATCGCCGAACTGCAGGTGTACTCCGTCGAGGAGGCCGACGTCACGGGCGGCGTGTGCGTGGTCCGGTGCGTCGGCGGGGTGGCCCGGGCCGGACAGGTCTACGCCGTCGGGGAGTTCCGGATCGGCCTGCGCCGGATCGAGCGCCACGGGCGGGCCGTCGGCTCCTTCGAGGCCGGGCACATCGCGAAGGTCCACCTCGCGGGCGCCATGGTCGCGCTGCTCACCCGGGGGCAGGTGCTGACCTCGGTGCCGCCCGACGGGCACGCGCTGGAGGAACTGGAGGCCTGGCTGGCCACCGACCCGCCGCTGCGCGACGAACCGCACCCGCGGACCCTGCGCGTCCTGGCCGGGGTGCGGATGCGCGACGAGCGGCTGCCGGACGCGATCCGGCTGCGCTGGGGCCGGATCGCGCTGGCCGCCACCCACCGCTGCGCGCGGGCCGAGGGCGGGCCCGAGCTGCTGCGGGCGTCCGAACTGGCCTCCGTACAGGTCTACTTGATCGAGCAGTTCGGAGCGGACCGGGGCGGTGACCCGGCCGCCCTGTGCCGGGAGCTGCTGGCGCTGATGGACCTGGGTCCGGAGCAGGCCGCGGCGCAGGGCCGGGTCTGGCGGGACCTCCCGTACCACCGGATCCGGCATCTGCGCCGGATCAAGAGCCTGATCCCGTGGCTGGTGCTCGTCCGGCCCCACCTCGCGGACACCGACCCGGCGGCGCGGGCGGTCGACGCCTGGGCCGAGGTCCGGCCCGAACTCCCCTGAGGGGTGCCCGGGCGGCCCCGGCGTGCCCGGCGGCCCCGGCGTGCCCGGCGGCCCCGGCGTGCCCGGCGGGCCCGGCGGGCCTACCGGGCCGCGTTGCCGAGGACCTTGGTCGGGGTGATGCGGACGACCACCCGGACGTCCTGCGCCGGGGCGTCCGCGTACTCCTTGCCGGCGCCCGGGCCCATGTACTCCTCGGCGATGCGCACGGCCACCGCCCGGCCGATGTCCTCGGTCACGGTGGCCGTGCCGCGGATCTCCACGTAGAGGAAGGGGTTGGCCAGGTCGAAGACGGTCAGGCCGACCCGACCGTCCCGGACGATGTTGCGCTCCTTGCGGCGGCCCTGCTCGGTGGAGACCAGCAGGTCGCCGCCGTCGCGGGTCACCCAGATCACCGAACTCTGGGGACTTCCGTCGGGGTTGATGGTCGACAGGACTGCGGGGTGCGGCGCGTCGAGCAGCCCTCGCACGGTCTCGTTCAGCTCAACAGTCATGGTGGCGAGGCTAGTCGGGCGGCCGGTGGCCCGCCGCCGGATAACGGCCGGGGCCACCGACTACCCGAGGTCGGCGACCGCGCGGACAGGGCCCGCCCTGATCGACCGACACCCCCTAGGCGCCCTGGTTCCAGGGGATGTTGAGCCAGGGGCTGGCCGGGTCGGTCGTCAGGGCGAGGTGGGCGGCGAGGGCGGTCGTGTACCAGGTGCCGAACTCCTCCTCGTCGAAGTGCAGACACCGGCCGAGGACGTACCCGGCGGAGAACTCCGCCCACGAGCGGTACGTGTCGCGCGCGGCCTCCCCGGCGCGCAGTACGGCCTTCTCGGCCTCGGCGACGGTCCCGTAGCGACAGCCGACGCCCCAGCGGGCCATCTGCGAGGCCCGGCCGATGTCCCAGCCCTCCACCGAGCGGACCCAGCCGTCCTCGGGGAGCAGTCCGTCGGCCCGGAAGCGCTGTTCGTAGCGGGTGATCCGCCCGATGAGGCGTTTGACGCCGGCTATCTCCCCCTCGACCTCGGCGGCCGGGCGCGGCCGGGCGACGGTGACCCCGTCGGGGGTGAGCTGCGGTTCGGCGGCGCGTTCGGCGCCGCGGCGCAGGCTCGCCTCGGCGGCGTGCCGCCAGTGCTCGATGTCCACCGGCCCGGCGAAGTCGGAGGCGAGGGCGCGCCGGATGCGGAGCGCGTACTCCCAGACGGGACTGACCATCCCGCGGTCCAGCAGGGTGTCCAGGGTGGCGAGCCAGTCGGGCCGGTCGGTGATGCTCCAGCTCTTCGCGACGCGGTGGCGCTCGTACTGGTAGCCGCTGCCGTGGTAGGCGAGGGAGTTCCAGAACTCGCCGTTCGTCACGGCGAGATGGCAGCCGACGGCGAGACCGTGGGCGACGGGCCCGTGCAGCGGGCCGCCGGTGAACAGGGCGTGGACCTTGCCCTCGGGCAGGCCGTAGTGCGGGGCGGCCTCCGCGTGGGCGCGCCAGCGGGCCAGGTCGGCGGGGGTGGTGGTGAGGTAGGCCTCGGCGGGGGAACGCGGGTTCACGGCGAGGAAGGCGGGGTCGTCGGCGGCCCAGACCTCGGAGAACCAGCGCAGGCTCCGGGACTCGTAGACCGTCTCGGAGGTGGGGGCGGGCAGCATGCCGGGGGTGTGGACGACGAGCGTCCGGTCCGGGGTGGTGTGGAAGAACACCGAGTCGGGGTGCGCGTCGGACCGCTTGCGGGACTGCGCCACGTACAGCGGGGTCCGGGCCAGCACGTCGAAGTAGGCGGCCCAGTCACCGGCGGACTTGGCCTCGTACAGCTCTCTCTCGATGGCGCTCGGCGCGATCCACGTCCCCATACGGCCCGAGCCTATACGGGCGCCGGCCCGGGGCCGTGGGAGCGTCCCGGGCCTTCGACGACGGGGGTCAGGCCGTCGAGGAGGGCCCGCAGGCCGAGCTCGAACAGCGTGTCGAGCCGCAGGTCGTAGCCGTCCTCGAAGGAGCCGACCAGCTTGGCGAAGGTCGGGAAGCGGCCGGAGTCGACCAGTTCCCGCAGGACGGGGGCGCGGCTGTCCATCCACTGGTCCTCCGACTGGCCCGTGGTGGCTTCGGCGTCGGCCTCCAGCTCCAGGTGCCCCGCCAGGCCGTGCACATGGCTGTAGAGCAGGACGTGGATGTCGAAGAGCGCGGTCGGGTCGAGTCCGTGGCCGTCGAGGGCGCCCAGCATCCACTCGCCGTGGACCATGAGGTTGGGCACCAGCAGCGGGCGGGTGAGTGAGCCGATCCGGGCCAGCCACGGGTGCTTGCGGTAGATCCGCCACAGGGTCCGGGCGCCCACCTCGACGCGCGCCCGCCAGCCCTCGGCGGCGGCGGTGGTGGAGTCGGCGGCGTCGGCGCCGGCGTCGGTGGGGGACTCCTCGCCGTAGGCGGCGTCGGCCATGAGGAGGACCAGCTCCTCCTTGCTGGGGACGTACCGGTAGGTCGACATCGGCGCGACGCCGAGCCGGGCCGCGACACCGCGCATGGAGAGCGCCGCGAGTCCTTCGGCGTCGGCGATCTCGACGGCGGCGCGGACGATCCGGTCGAGGGTCAGCTCCGGCTCGGTGTCCGGGGCGGGCGAGGGGCGCCGGCGGGCCGGTGCGGCGGGGGTGCTCCCGGCGACGACCGTGCCGATCCGGGGACGGGCCTCGACCAGGCCCTCCAGGCGCAGGGTGGTCAGGGCCTTGGTGGCGGTGGCGAGCGCGACGCCCCATTCCGCGGCGATCTGCCGGGTGGAGGGCACCCGGTCCCCGGGCGTGAGTTCCCCGTCCGCGATGCGCCGCCGGATCGTGGCGACGATGCGCAGGTAGGGCGGATCGCCTGCCGCGCCGGCCGTGCCTGTGGTCTGCGTCACGTTCTGCCGCCTTTCGGTCCTGTACTAGTGCAGAGGGTACCAGTGATGATGTCCGTCAGGGCTGTTCTGAACTAGTACAGGCAGCGTATTTTGCCAGTTGAGAGGGCTGTGCGTACGTCGTACATTCAGAGTGCGTACAGCGTACGAATCACCGAAGGAGCTTCTCATGCGGACCGTACTCATCTCCGGCGGCGGCATCGCGGGTCCCGTTCTCGCCCACCTCCTGCACGGCCACGGCTTCGAGCCCACCGTCGTCGAGCGCGCCCCGGGCGTGCGCGGCGGCGGGCAGGCCGTGGACATCCGCGGCGTCGCGCTCGACGTGATGGAGCGCATGGGCCTGCTGGAGCGGGCGAGCCGTGTACGCACCCGGATGCGCGGCATGTCGATCCTCGGCCCCGACGGCAGCGAGGTCGGCCGCTCCACCGAGGCGACCTTCAGCAGCGGCCGGCTCGACGGCGAGGACATCGAGGTGCTGCGCGAGGACCTGGTGCGGATCGTCCACGAACACACCCGCGCCGACGTCGAGTACCTCTTCGGTGACACCGTCACCGGGCTGGAGGAGGACGAGGACGGGGTGCGGGTGGAGTTCGCGCACGCGGCGCCGCGCACCTTCGACCTCGTCGTCGGGGCGGACGGCCTGCACTCCACCGTGCGGCGCCTGGCCTTCGGCCCCGAGCAGCCCTACGCCCACCACCTGGGCAGCTACCTCTCGGTGTTCGGCACGGACAACTTCCTCGGCCTGCAGGACTGGCAGATGTGGCTGCGGGACGCGGACATGGGCTTCGGCATCATGCCCGTCCGCGACAACACCGAACTGCGCATCGCCTTCGGCTTCGAGTCCGCCCCCCTCGCCCCGGAACTGCGCACCGCCGAGGCCCTGCGGCGGACCGTCGTCGACCGGCTGGAGTCCCTGCGGTGGCAAGGGCCCCGCCTGGCCGAGGCCGCTCGCAAGGCCCCCGACTTCTACTGCGACGCCATGGCCCAGATCCGCATGGACCGGTGGTCCCGCGGCCGGGTCGTCCTGCTCGGGGACGCCGGCTACTGCCCCTCCCCCCTCTCGGGGCAGGGCACCAGCCTGGCCCTGGTGGGCGCCCACGTGCTGGCCGACTCCCTCGTGCGCTCCCGCGGGGACCACCTCGCCGCGTACGTCCGCTACGAGGAGCGGCTGCGGCCCTTCGTCGACCTCAACCAGGCGCTGGCGACGGAGAACCCGGGCGGACCCGCCTCCGAGGAATCCGTGACCCGCGCCAAGAACGCGATCTCGCTGGACGACTGAACCCCGGTGAACGGTCAGACCGCGGCGGCGTCCCGCACCCCGACGAAGAGGACGATCACGAACGTCGCTCCGATGACCTGCCCGGTGGCGTAGCTGGACGAGGTGGGGTCCACGGACAGGGAGATCATGATCGGATCATACGCGGGGCCCGTGGCGCGGCACGCCCCCTCGTGCCACCGCGCGACCGTGCGGACCCCCTTGACGCCCCCGGACGCCGGGGAGACGCTCCCGGGTCTTGGATCCGAACGGTTGCAGCTGGGGGGCCGCCATGCCGGAGGAGTCTGTGCAATCGGTGGGGGAGTTGCGCGCGCGGCTCGTCGCACAGGGGGCGCGCTGGTCGGTACTGGAGCATCTCGCCGACGAGGAGCCCGTGCCGCGGCCCTCGCTCGGTCTGGAGCCCGGGGCGAATCTGACCACCGCCGAGGAGGCGGGGACGATCGATCTGCCGGGGATCATCGGGCACCCGAGCGGCAATCCGCACCTGACCCGGCGCCGCGCCGCCCACGGGCTGCTGCCGGGGGTCGAGGGGCCCTCGGTCGGAGCCCGGCCCGCGGCCGTGGACTGGCGCAACCGCTGGGGTCGGCCGTGGATCACCAAGGTCAAGGACCAGAACCCGTGCGGTTCCTGCTGGGCCTTCGGCGCCGCCGGCCTGGTGGAGTCCATGGCCCGGATCGAGCACGACGTATGGGCACGGCGGTCCGAGGGGGACGTCCACGACGGCCTGCGCTTCAGCTGCGGCCAGGGCAGCAACCCGGAGACCGCCCTCGACTGGATCAAGGCGAACGGCGGGCTCGCCGACCCGGACTGCTGGCCGTACAGCACCCCGCCCGCCGGGCTGCCGGCCGCCCGCCGCGACGCCTGGCGCGCCGAGTACACGCCCAGTTGGGACCGGTCCGGTCGGACCGTCCGGATCACCGACTACGTCCGGCTCGGCGACGTGGAGCAGCAGAAGGTCTGGCTGGACACGGTCGGCCCGCTGACCGCCTGCTTCGACGTCTACGACGACTTCTTCGCGCTCGGCTCCGGCGTGTACCACCGTACGAGCGACCGTCTCGCGGGCGGACACTGCGTGTTGGTCGTCGGCTACGACGACGCGGCCGGCTGCTGGCTGTTCAAGAACTCCTGGGGGACGGGCTACCACGTCGGCGGCTACGGCCGGATCGCCTACGGCGAGGTCGACATCGACCACTGGGCCAAGTGCGGCCTGCGCGGCACCAACCCCGACCCGTGGACCAAGCGCCGGCTGCACACCGGCAACGTCTACGAGAGCGGCAACGGCCGCGCCCACCGCAATTTCGAGCTCCTCGCCACCGCCCCCGGCGGCCGCCTCCAGCACTGGTGGCGCGAGGGCGACTCCCCGTTCGCGTGGGCCCGCGCCGGTACCTTCGCCACCGACGCCTCCGGCCAGCCCGCCTTCACCGGCACCACCTACAACCGCAACATGGAGTCCCTGCACGTGACCACCGGCGGCCGGCTGCGCCACTGGTACTACGAGCAGTCCGCGGCCGTCTGGCGCGACGGCGGCGTCTTCGGGCCGGGCGACGCGGCGGCCGGCTCGACCCCCGCGTTCATCCAGAGCGACTACGGCAAGCCGGGCAACTTCGAGGTGGTCGTCCGGACCGCCGACGGCCGCCTCAACCACTGGTGGCGGATCAACGGCGCCCCCTGGACCTGGAACGACGGCGGCCGGTTCGGCTCCGGCATCGCCCACTACGGGCCCGCCCTCGTCCAGACCCGCGCCCGCCACCTCGACCTCGTCGCCACCCTCACCGACGGCCGCATGCAGCTGTGGTGGCGCGACGATCCCGACGGCTTCACCTGGCGGGCCGGGGAGATCTTCGGCAGCGGTACGGCGGCCGTCTCCGCGCCCTGCCTGATCGAGGGGCAGTTCGGGGCCGCCGACGAGGACACCGCCGGGAACTACGAGCTGTGCGTGGCCGTCGCCGGCGGGCAGGTCGAGCACTGGTGGCGCGGCAACGCGGGCGGCTCCCCCTGGCGGCGCGGCGCGGTCTTCGGGCACGACGTCGCCCGCGTCACCGGGATGCTCCAGGGCAGCTTCGGGTTCAACCTGGAAGTCATCGTCCTGCGCACCGACCGCCGCCTTCAGCACTACTGGCGTGACGGCGCGGGCTGGCACGAGGGGTCGGTGATCGGCCCCGTCTGAGAGGACCGGGCGGGCGTGGAGGTACGGAGCATCGTGCTGGGCCCGGACGAGCCGTACGAGCTGCGGCTCACCGGGCGCGGGGCGCGCGGGTACGTGTGGACCTGGCAGGTCACGGGGGACGCGGACGTGGTGACGGTGGCGGAGGCCCCCGAGGCGGAGGCCCCCGGGGCCGCAGCCGCCGCGGCGGCTCCGCTGCCCGGAGCCCCGGTGGAGCGGACCTACCTGATCCGGGCGCGACCCCCGGGCGGGGGCCGCGCCCGGATCCGCTTCGCGCAGGTCCGGCCGCCCTACCCGGACGAGGCCCCGTACGACGAGTTCGTGCTGGACGTGGAGGTGGTGGCGGTCACCGGCGGGGCCTGAGGACCGTGCGCTGCACGGCCTCCAGGGGGCCGTGGTCGAAGCGGCGCAGCCACAGCCACGATCCGGCGGCCAGGGTCAGGCTCACGCCGGCCCACAGGCCCATCACCCACCAGGGGCCACTGCCGCCGAGGCGTTCGGCCAGGCCCAGCCCGATGCCGTAGCAGAGCAGCATGCAGAGCAGGTTCTGGGCGACGTAGCAGGACAGGGCGGTGCGGCCGACGGAGCCGAGGGCGGTCCGCACGGAGGCCGGGATCCACCGCCGGTCGAGGGCGACGCCGATCAGGCCGATGTAGCCGAGGGCGAGCAGCGGGGCGGCGCCGTAGCGGCCCAGGAGGTAGAAGTCGGAGCCGCCGAGGGTGGTCGCGGCGTTCAGCGGCAGGCCGAGGCCCAGGCCCCAGGCGGCCAGCCGGGTCCGGATGCGGTGGCCCTCGGCGGTGGCGGTGAAGGCGCCCGCGCGGTGCAGTCGCACTCCGAGGAGGAAGAGGAACACGAGCAGCCCGAAGGAGATGACCGGCTCGATGCGCAGGGCGAGGAAGTGTTCCAGGCGCAAGGCGATCTGGGCGGGGTAGTCGCCGTGGGCGTACAGCTCGACAGCGGCCGGGTCCGGGGTCTTGGGGGCCCCGGCGGGCCGGCTCAGCGAGTCGAGGGTCAGCAGGGAGATCAGCGCCAGGTGCACTCCACCGGCGGTCCACATGGCCCGCCTGCGGACCTTCTCGGAGCGGGCCAGCAGCCAGGCGACGAGGAGGGCGGTGACGGCGTACCCCATGAGCACGTCCCAGGCGAAGACGAGCACGAAGTGGACGGTGCCCTCGACGAAGAGGAAGGCGGCGCGGCGCGGGTAGCGGCCGGGCCAGGGGTCGCCGCGTCGGGCGGCGGAGTCGAACTGGATGGCCAGACCCACCCCGAACAGGACCGTCAGCAGGGCCAGGAACTTGCCGTCGGCGAGGAAGCGGAAGACGCTCTCGGCGAGCTGGGCGGCGGAGGGGTCGGCGATCGGGTCCGGCGGTTTCAGAGTGCCCTGGAGCACCCCCCACTCCGAGCCCGGCGAGGTGAAGATCCAGACGTTGGTCATGAGCGTGCCGAGGATGGCGGCGCCGCGCAGGACGTCCAGGAGCGGGAGCCTGGTGGTCTTCTGCGCCGCCTGGGCGAGCAGGGTGTCGGTCATGACTTCAGCGTGGCGGGGCGCGGGGCCCCGCACGTCGTGCGGCCGGACGAAGGCGCGGTACATCCTTCGATGCAGCGGGCGGTCCGCGGTCCACACCCTGGCTTCCCGGGGCCGTACCCCCTGGGCGAAGCAGGCCCGCGGTCCACATCCTGGACCCGGCACGGCTTGCACCCCTGTTGTATCTATCCTGTGCGCATGCCCGCCCCCGCCACTGCCGTGACCGCCGCCGACCGCGTCTACCAGCACGTCAAGCAGGGGGTGCTCGACCGCCGCTACGAAGGCGGCACGCTCCTGACCGAGGGCGAACTGGCCACGGCCGTCGGAGTCTCCCGTACGCCCGTCCGCGAGGCGCTGCTGCGGCTGGAGACCGAGGGGCTGCTCAAGCTGTACCCGAAGAAGGGCGCCCTGGTCCTCCCGGTCTCCGCGCAGGAGATCACCGACGTCCTCGAAACCCGGATGCTGGTCGAGGAGTTCACCGTACGCAGATCCGTGCCGGCGCCACCGGGCCTGCTGGACCGGCTCGCCGCCCTGCTCGACGAACAGCGCCGGCACGCCGAGGCGGGCGACCTCGGCGCGATGATGGCCGCCGACCGCGGCTTCCACGCCGAGATCGTGCGCAGCGCCGGGAACCAGATCCTGTGCCGGCTCTACGACCAACTCCGCGACCGGCAGCTGCGGATGGGCGTGGCCCTCCTGCACGCCCACCCCGAACGGCTGGACCGCACCCTCGCCGAACACGCCGAGATCCTGGACGCGCTGCGCGCCGGGGACGCGGAGGCGGCGGCCGCGGCGGTCCGCGGGCACATCGGCCGGGTCGACGCCCTGGTGCGCGGGCCGGGCCGGTGAACGCCTCGGTGAACGGGCCGGTGAACGCCTCTCCCGGCATACCCGCCGACCCGCCGGGCGGCCGCAAGGCCGTCGCCGTGTGGGGCATCGGCGTCGCCGTCTACTTCGTGGCGGTGATCTTCCGTACCAGCCTGGGCGTGGCCGGCCTGGACGCGGCGGACCGCTTCCACGTCAACGCCTCGGCGCTGGCCTCCTTCTCCCTCCTCCAGCTCCTCGTCTACGCGGGCATGCAGATCCCGGTGGGCCTGATGGTCGACCGGCTCGGCACCAAGAAGGTCCTGACCCTGGGCGCGGTGCTCTTCACCGTCGGCCAGCTCGGCTTCGCGCTGTCGCCCTCCTACGGGACGGCGCTCGCGGCTCGGGCGTTGCTGGGCTGCGGCGACGCGATGACCTTCATCTCGGTGCTGCGACTGGGCACCCGGTGGTTCCCGGCCCGGCGCGGGCCGCTGATGGCGCAGCTGGCCGGGCTGGTGGGCATGGCGGGCAACCTCGTCTCCACCCTCGTCCTCGCCCCGGTCCTGCACGGGGTCGGCTGGACGGCCGCGTTCGCGGGCAGCGCGGCGGCGGGGCTGGTGGTCCTGGTGCCGCTGGTGCTGTTCCTGCGGGACCACCCGGAGGGCTACGGGCCCGCGCCGCGCACGGCCGGGGCCTCGGGGGGTTTCGTGCGCCGGCAGATCCGCGAGTCCTGGGCCGAACCCGGCACCCGGCTCGGCCTGTGGGTGCACTTCACCACGCAGTTCCCCGCGATGGTGTTCCTGCTGCTGTGGGGGATGCCGTTCCTGGTCGAGGCGCAGGGGCTGTCGCGGACCACCGCGGGCGGACTGCTGACGCTGGTCGTCGCCTCGAACATGGCGCTCGGGCTGGTCTACGGCCAGATCGTCGGACGCCGCCGGTCCGCGCGGATCCCGCTCGCCCTGGGCACGGTCGGCCTCACCGCCCTGCTGTGGGCGGCGGTCCTCGGGTACCCGGGCGACCGGGTACCGATGTGGCTGCTGGTCGCCCTGTGCCTGGTGCTCGGCGGCTGCGGGCCGGCGTCGATGATCGGCTTCGACTTCGCCCGCCCGGCCAACCCGGCGGAGCGCCAGGGCACCGCCTCCGGCATCACGAACATGGGCGGCTTCATCGCGTCCATGACCACGCTGCTGTCGGTGGGCATCCTGCTCGACGCCACCGGCGACAACTACCGCATCGCCTTCTCGACGGTCTTCGTGCTGGAGGCGGTGGGCGTCCTCAGCATCCTGCGCCTGCGCCCCCTCGCCCTGGCCCGCGAACGCGAACGCGGCGCCCGCGCCACGGTCCCGGGCCCCGCCACCCCTCGGCCCGGACCCTCGTCGACGACCGCTGACGGGGCCCCTACGGGGTCACGGCGAACTGCGTGAGGATGGCGTCCGCCAGCTCCACGTCGCCCTCCACCTTCACCCGGTCGGCGACGGTGTGCGCCCGCACCCGGCCCGCCGCCAGGCGGACGTAGGTCTCCCAGTCCATCGTCAGGGTCACCGCCGGGCCCAGCGAGGGCGACTTGTCCACGGTGCCGCGGCCGTCCGCGTCCACCCGTACCGTCCGCATGAACTCCAGCTGCCCGTGCACGTCGATCACCACGGCCGAGTGCGCCGGGGCGCCCGCCCGCTTGGCCACCACCTGCGGCAGCCCGGCCAGCAGCAGGTCCTGAGCCACGTACGCGCCCGGCGAGTCCCAGTTCCCCGGTACCCCCAGCGCCGCCCGCAGGTCCTGCTCGTGGATCCACACGTCGAACGCCCGCAGCCGCAGGGCCTGCTCCAACGTCACCTGGTCACCGAGCGGCCCGCGCACCATCGTGGCCGGATCCCGCTTCTCGTTCCGCAGCTGCCGGGAGCGCCGGATCACGGTGTACTCCAGCTCCGAGGTCATCTCCGGCGCCGTGTGGTGACGCCGTACGTCGACCTGTACCTCCATGTACCGGCTGAACTCGTCCACCACGTGCCGCAGGTCCCGCGCCACGGTGTGGATCGGCCGCGGGTCCCCGAGCTGCTCGCACTCGATGCCGATGATGTGTGACACGACATCACGGACCGACCAGCCCGGACACGGTGTCGCCCGGTTCCACTCCCCCTCCGGCAACGGGAGGACCAACTCGGATATCGCCTCGATGGAGTGTGTCCACGCGTCGGCATAGGGCTGGAGGGCGGGATGCGGCTGGACGGTCAACGGGACCCCTCGCGGTGCTGTTCAATGGCGCGTTTCGGAAGCAGTGGACTCAGTTTCCAAAACTACGCTGCCGGTGAGCACCCCGGCAGTGCTTTCGTGTGACGATCGTAGGCCCGAGTTGACGGCTTGAACGCCAGGACGGTGGTAGTGTGCGCGCCTCGCTGATCCAAATCGCAGTGAACGAGGGCGAGTCGGTGTCTTCCCGACGTGTCCGGGTGGCCGAACTCGTACGGGAGCAGGCGGGCTCCGATCTCGTCGTCCTGCCGGAGCTGTGGCCGGTCGGCGCGTTCGCCTACGAACAGTTCGAGACCGAGGCCGAACCGCTGGACGGCCCCACCTACGAGGCCATGTCCAAGGCGGCGCGCGACGCCGGCGTCTGGCTGCACGCGGGCTCGGTCGTGGAGCGCGCGGGCGACGGCTCCCTCTACAACACCGCCCTCGTCCTCTCCCCGGCGGGCGAGCTGGCCGCCACCTACCGGAAGATCCACCGCTTCGGCTTCGACCAGGGCGAGGCGGTGCTCATGTCGGCCGGTGACTCCCTGACCACGGTGGCCCTGCCGGAGCAGACCCTCGGCATCGCCACCTGCTACGACCTGCGCTTCCCGGAGCTGTTCCGGGGCCTGGTCGACGCCGGGGCCACCACGATGGTCGTCGCGGCGGGCTGGCCCGCCCGCCGCCGCTCGCACTGGACCCTGCTCAACCGGGCGCGCGCCGTGGAGGACCAGTCCTACGTCCTGGCGTGCGGGCTGGCCGGCACCCACGCGGGCGTGGAGCAGGCCGGGCACAGCCTGGTGGTGGACCCGTGGGGCGAGGTCCTGGCGGAGGCGGGCCCCGGCGAGGAGGTCCTCACCGTGGACCTGGACCCGGCCAAGGTCGCCGACACCCGCTCCCAGTTCCCGGCGCTGAAGGACCGCCGCCTGGGCCGCTGACGGGACCCCGGGGGGTCCAGGGGTTCCGGGGGTCCCGGCGACCCCGGGACCCCCGGTTGGCGCCCGCGTTCACGGGCAGACGAGGAGAACGGGCGGCGCCGGCCGCCGGAGCCACGAGGAAGAGGCGGGTACGCGGTGACGAATGACGCGGAGGCCGTGCTGGAAGCCGCCCTGGAGCCCCACGAGCCCGCCGACGCGGAGATCGCGGCCCGGGAGAGCGTCCGGGAGCGGGCCACCGGCCTGACCCACCACGAGGCGCGGGCCGTGCTGGAGGCGGTGCTGGCGGACGCCGGCGACCTGGAGTCCGCCGACGCGTCCGTCCACGCCGAGGCCGCGGAGTGGCAGCGCATCAGCGACCTGCTGTTCGACCACGGCGGCCCGTACGCACCGGAGACCGACGCCTACGTCCAGGGCCAGCTCACGGCCCGGGAGCACCATCGGGACTGACCCCGCCCTCCCGCTCCTTCTCCGCCATCCGGATCACGCACACCGCGACCGCGATCAGCAGCGCCGCGTCCGCGTCCTCCCGGACCACGTCCACCGCGTACGTCTCGCGCACCCGGTACCACTGCCGCGAGATCAGCGCGAGCAGCTCACCGTCGTACTCGACCTTGAACTCGCGGTCCAGGATCCGCCCGCTCACATCGAGCTCGGTGCCCTCGGCCAGGGTCACGCGGAAGTGGCCCCGCACCAGCGAGAGCCGCTTGCGGCGGATCACGGCGAGCCGCCGCTCGTCCCGCTCCAGGGTCATCGCGTCCCCCAGCGTGAACAGCTTCTCCCGCAACGTGATCAGGATCTGCCCGTCCGGATCCTTCAGCTCCAGGGTGTCCCGGAAGCGCAGCGCCTTCCCGTCGACGAGGAAGGCGTGCCGGCCGTTCTCGTCCTCGATCCAGTAGTCGTCCCCGATGGCCAGCATTTTGTCCCGTACGAGGTATTTCATGCGTTGATCAGTGCCCGCGATATGTTGCCCTCATGCCCCTGCTCTACGTGACCGACCTGGCGTACCCCGCACGCGGCCGCCGCTACTGCGACGAGGACATATTCCTCACGTCCCGGCTGCGCGCCGCGTTCGACCTGGCCCTGTGCCATCCCGCGGACGCGGAGGCCATGCTGCCGCTGGGCTTCGACGCGGTGATCGTCCGCAACAGCGGTCCGGTCCTGCACTACCAGGAGGCCTACGACTCCTTCCGCGCGGCCGCCCTCGCCGCCGGGGCCCGCGTCTACAACCCGCTCACCGGCCGCGGCGACATGGCGGGCAAGCAGTACCTCCTCGACCTGACGGCCTCCGGCCACCCGGTCATCCCGACGATCGACGACCCGGCGCGCCTCGCCGAGCTGCCGCGGGTCCCCGTCTACGCCGTCAAGCCGAAGCAGGGCGCCGACTCCATCGGCCTCACCTTCACCGCGACACCGGACGGGCCGGCCGGGGCCGTGCTGATCCAGCCGCGCATCGACTTCACGTACGAGGTGTCCTTCTACTTCGTCGACGACGCCTTCCAGTACGCGCTGTACGCCCCCGATCCGGCCCGCCGCTGGGAGCTGGAGCTCTACTCCCCGACCGAGGCGGACCTGGCCTTCGCCCGCTCCTTCGTCGACTGGAACACCCTCGACCACGGTATCCAGCGGGTCGACGCCTGCCGGGCGCCGTCGGGCGAACTGCTCCTCGTCGAGCTGGAGGACCTGAACCCGTACCTCTCCCTGGACCTTGTCCCGGCGCCGGTACAGGACGCGTTCGTCACGGCGCTCACAAGATCCCTCCAGACCTTCCTCAGCACCCCCGCCTGATGTCAGACCCGGCTGCCAGGCTTTCCCCATGGACAAGCAGACGTTCTGGAAGCTGATCGAGACGGCCCGCGCGGAGGCGGAACCGCAGGAGGTGTCCGCGCGCGCGGCCGAACTCCTCGCGGACCGGCCGGAGTCGGAGATAGCGGCGGCCCAGCAGGTGCTGTGGGACCTGCTGGCGGAGTCCTACCGGGCGCCGCTCTGGGCCGCGGCCTACGTGATCAACGGCGGCTGCTCGGACGACGGCTTCGACTACTTCCGCGGCTGGCTCCTCACCCAGGGCCAGGAGACCTTCGAGGCGGCCCTGACCGACCCCGACTCCCTGGCCGCGCACCCGGTGGTGGCCGGGGCCGCGGCCGAGGGCCTGGACCTGGAGGACGAGACCGCCCTCTCGATCGCCTGGACCGCCTACGAGGCCGGCACCGGCCGCGAGCTCCCGGCGGACTCCTTCACGATCAGCTACCCGGCCCTGGACCCGTCCTGGGACTTCGACTTCGACGACAGCGAGGAGATGGCGGCCCGACTGCCCCGGCTGAGCGCCCTGTTCGCCTACTCGTAGCGGTGGAGGAGGCTCTCGCGCTCCTGCCGCCGGATCTCCTCGATCGTCAGACCGGGGAGGTCCAGGTGGGAGAGGGTGATCTCGGCGGAACTCGGCACGGCATCGTCCGCGAGCCACTGCTCCGGCTTCCACGCGTTGCCGCGCAGGAACGCCTTCGGGCAGTGCTGGTACGCCTCCTCGACCTCCACCACGAACGCGCTCCGCGGCGGCTTGCCGACGGCGGTCAGCCGCTCCAGCAACCGCGGATCGGCGGACACGCAGGCCCGCCCGTTCACCCGCAGAGTGGTGGCCCGCCCGGGAATGACGAAGATCAGGCCGGCCCGGCCCGTCTCCACGATGTTGTGCGCGGTGTCGAGCCGCTTGTTGCCGGTGGCGTCGGGCAGTGCGAGCGTGAACTCGTCCAGCACGGACACGAATCCGGGCGGCCCGCCCCGGGGCGTCACATCACAGCTCCCGTCGGCCCCGGCACTGGCGACGAACACCAACGACGACCGGCCGATGACCACCCGCGCGGCCTCGTGGATCCGGTCCACGGCCTTCCGCCGGGCCATCTCCCCGGGATCCTCGTACAGCTCCCGCAACCCGTCCGTGGTCCGTACGGCGGTGGCGTTCAAGGCATCGAATATCCGCCCGCTCGGCGGCGTGCTGACTGTCACGCCTGCGCACGCTACCGGGTGACCCCGGTCAGAGACCGCTGGTATCGAGATCGATCCCGAACGGCTCGGGCAACCGCACCGGCGTCCCGAAGGGATGCGGCCCGTCCACCTTGGTGTACCCGAGCCGATCGGCAAGGGTGGCTGGCTGAACACCGGCGGAAAGGACCTGAGCCTCGCCGACCTTCGAGGACAGATCGCGATCCTCGATTTTTGAAATAGACAACAGGGCACCGAACTTGCAGTCACACTGAGTGTGTGCATCAAGACACGATCTGTGACCTGTACCTCCGCCTGTCCCTCGATCGGGACGGCAAGACCGCAATCGAACGGCAGGAAGCCGACTGCCGTGCCTGGGCCGAACGCAACGGACTGACCGTCCGCAAGGTCCACATAGACAGAGGGCGCTCCGGCTACAAGACCGTTGAGCGCAGGGGCTTCGATGCCGCGCTGGCGGCAGTCACGGCGGGCGTCGTCGGCACGCTGATCGTCTGGAAGCTGGACCGTCTTTCCCGCAAGGGCATCGGCCAGGTGGGCAAGGTGCTGGACGACATCGAGAAGGCCGGCGGCCGTCTCGTCTCAGTCCTGGACGGTCTCGACACCTCGAACGACTCGGCGCGCATGGTCGTCGCGATGCTCGCTGAGCTCGCCCGGTCAGAATCGGAGAATCTCGGTACGCGCGTCGGCCACGCCAAGCGCCACCTCCGTAGCAAGGGCCAGTGGATCGGCGGACAGTCTCCCTATGGGCTGCTCATCGACCCGAAGACCAAGAAGCTTGTCCACGACCCGGAGCATGCCGTCTACGCCCGCCTGATCGCGGATGAAGCGCTCGCCGGGACATCGTTGGTCAAGATTGCCCGACTCCTCAACGCATACGAGATCCTGTCGCCCAGGGGCGGGCAGTGGAATGCGGCCAGCATCATGCAGCTCCTGCGTTCACCGGCCTTCGCCGGTCTGATGCCGGAGACCGAGACCGTTGAGACGGACGACGGCGAGCGGAAGTACACGGGCAGGGTCTTTCCGTACCGCGATCCCGAGACACTCGACACGGTTGAGATCGGCGAGGGGATCATCACGGTCGGAGAGCGTGAACGGATCATCCGAACGCTGGAATCCAGAACGTTCGTGCACGCGGGAAAGCGGCACCCGAAGCCCGAGGGGACGGCGCTGCTCACAGGACTTGTCTACTGCGCGGTTCCTGGCTGCGGTCGCCGGATGCACCGTGTGGGCGGCAGTTATCAGTGCATGGCGCGTCGCGCGGGCAACCAGTGCATCGGAGCGTCAGCGCTGTCTGAGGCGGTGGACCAGTACGTGACCGAACAGTTCCTCACCAAGCTCCCGGCGCTCGAACCGGACGATCCGCTGCTTGTCGCGATCGCAGATCGCTGGGTGCACCGTGTGGACCCGGAGACCTTCGCGAAACGTGATGCCCTCACTGCGGAGATCCAGGACGAGGAAGCCCGCTTGGCTGATCTGGAGGATGCACGCTACGTGCGTGGTGAGTTCAGTGGCGCGGCTGCCGTGGAGCGCTACAACCGGCTTTCAGAGCGACTGAGGGGACGAATCGACGGACTCCGCGGCGATCTCCACAGGCTCCCCATGCCGTCCGTGGACGTGTCTCCGATGCTTGATGGCGTCACCCTGCGCGAGGCATGGACGGACGCGACGAACGAGGGCAGGCGCGAACGGCTGTCGCTCGCCATAGACCGCGTTGAGGTGAGCAAGGGAGTGCGCGGGCAGCGCATCATCCCCGAGCAACGCATCCAGATCCATTGGGCGAAGCTGGGCACCGACACCGCCACCTGAGCACCACGGCAAGCCCCCCGCTGTTGGCAGCGGACAGGCGCGACGAAGTGACGAAATGGGAATGCGGACGTGTGCGCCGACATGTGTATCGAGCACACATGACCTTCTTGCGGGAGTTCTCGGAAGTTGCCGTGGTCGAGCGTGTCCAGTGGAGGGGGTCAGTCGCCGACCTGGTGTTCCACGCGGTGGCGAATGTACTCGTCCGGATGAGACCGGGCTCGTAGACGTCCTCCCGGCGCTCCGTGCGCCCCGGCGGCGCCATGAACCCCTGTACCGGCTCCGGCCGGCCCCCCCGGCATCCGTTCCGTGCCCGTCAGTAGCCATCCCCGCCCCCTGGAGTTGTGCCGTACGCGCGTGATCCGACGTTCATACCCGGATGGCAAGCTTGAAGGATGAACGATGCTGCCCCGGCGCCCACCCCCGCGCCCGCGCCCCGCCGTGCCCGTGTCCGTGCCCCCGAGCTGATCGGCAAGGGCGGCTGGCTGAACACCGGCGGCAAAGAGCTCACCCTCGCGGACCTGCGAGGTAAGTGCGTTGTTGTTGATTTTTGGACCTTCTGCTGCATCAACTGCCTGCACGTCCTCGACGAGCTGCGCGAGCTGGAGGAGAAGCACCGCGACACCGTCGTGATCATCGGTGTGCACTCCCCGAAGTTCGTGCACGAGGCCGAGCACGCCGCCGTCGTCGATGCCGTCGAGCGGTACCAGGTGCACCACCCCGTGCTGGACGATCCCGAGCTCGCGACCTGGAAGCAGTACGCCGTACGCGCCTGGCCCACGCTCGTCGTGATCGACCCCGAGGGGTACATCGTCGCCCAGCACGCCGGTGAGGGGCACGCGCACGCCATCGCCCGCCTGGTCGAGGAGCTGGAGGCCGAGCACGAGGCCAAGGGCACGCTGCGGCGCGGCGACGGGCCGTACGTGGCGCCCGAGCCCGTGCCCGGCGCCCTGCGGTTCCCCGGTAAGGCGCTGCTGCTGCCGTCCGGGAACCTGCTGGTCTCCGACTCCACCCGGCACCAGCTCGTGGAGCTGGCCGCCGACGGCGAGAGCGTCGTACGCCGCGTCGGCAGCGGCGAGCGCGGCTTCGCCGGGGACAGCTTCAGCGAGCCCCAGGGCCTCGCGCTGCTGCCCGACGGCAGGGTCGTCGTCGCCGACACCGTCAACCACGCCCTGCGCACCTACGACCCGGCCACGGGGCACGTGGAGACCGTCGCCGGGACCGGCCGGCAGTGGTGGCAGGGCTCCCCGACCTCCGGGCCCGCGCTGGAGGTGGACCTGTCCTCGCCGTGGGACGTGGCCTGGTGGCAGGGCCGGGTCTGGATCGCCATGGCCGGTGTGCACCAGCTGTGGACCTGGGACCCGGAGGCCGGGACGGTCGAGGTCGCGGCCGGGACGACCAACGAGGGGCTGCTCGACGGGCCGGCCGCCGAGGCCTGGTTCGCCCAGCCCTCGGGGCTCGCGGCCGCCGGGGACCGGCTGTGGATCGCCGACTCCGAGACCAGCGCCCTGCGGTACGTCGAGGCCGGCGACGGCGGGTACGTGGTCACGTCGGCCGTCGGTACCGGGCTGTTCGACTTCGGCCACCGTGACGGGGACGCCGGCCAGGCCCTGCTCCAGCACCCGCTCGGGGTGACCGCCCTGCCCGACGGTTCGGTCGCGGTGTGCGACACCTACAACCACGCGCTGCGCCGCTTCGACCCGGCCACCGGCCAGGTCTCGACGTTGGCGACCGATCTGCGCGAGCCCAGCGACGCCGTGCTGGTCGGCGAGGACATCGTGGTCGTCGAGTCGGCCGGGCACCGGCTGACCCGGCTGCGACTGCCGGAGGAGGCGGTCCGCGTGGACGCGGTCGCCCACCGCACGCAGCGGGCCGCCACCGAGGTGGCCCCCGGCACGCTCCGCCTCGACGTGGTCTTCCAGGCGCCGAGCGGGCAGAAGCTCGACACCCGCTACGGGCCCTCCACGCGGCTGCTCGTCTCCTCGACCCCGCCCGAGCTGCTGGCGGCCGGCGAGGGGGCCGGCACGGACCTGTTCCGGGAGCTGGCGCTGAACCCGGACATCACCGAGGGCGTCCTGCACGTCTCGGCGATGGCGGCGTCCTGCGACGACGACCCCGCCAACGAGTACCCGGCCTGCCACGTCCACCAGCAGGACTGGGGTGTGCCCGTCCGCGTCACCGCCGACGGCACCTCCCGGCTGCCCCTCGTCCTCGCGGGGATGGACGCCGAGGGGTAGCCGACACCGGCCTTCCTGGGGGCTCAGCCCTCCAGGAAGGCCACCAGGGCGTTCGCGAGGAGGAACGGGTCGTCCGCGCCGCACAGTTCGCGGGCGCTGTGCATCGAGAGGATCGCGACGCCGATGTCCACGGTCTGAATGCCGTGGCGGGCGGCGGTGATCGGGCCGATCGTGGTGCCGCACGGCATCGAGTTGTTGGAGACGAAGGTCTGCCACGGGACACCGGCCCGCTCGCAGGCGGCGGCGAACACCGCGCGCCCGCTGCCGTCGGTGGCGTACCGCTGGTTGACGTTGACCTTCAGGATCGGTCCGCCGTTGGCGCGCGGGTGGTGCGTCGGGTCGTGCCGCTCACCGTAGTTGGGGTGCACGGCGTGCCCGGTGTCCGAGGACAGGCAGATGGTGCCCGCGAAGGCCCGCGCCCGGTCCTCGTACGAGCCGCCACGGGCGAAGACTGAACGTTCCAGCACGTTGCCCAGCAGCGGGCCGTCCGCGCCCGTGTCGGACTGCGAGCCGTTCTCCTCGTGGTCGAAGGCGGCCAGCACCGGGATGTGGTCGAGCTTGTCGGAGGTGGAGACGGCGGCCAGCGCCGCGACGCCCGCGTGCACCGACAGCAGGTTGTCCATGCGCGGGCCGGCGACCAGCTCGCGGTCACGGCCCAGGTAGGAGGGCGGCTCGATGGAGTGGACCATCAGGTCCCAGCCGGCCACCGACCCCTGTTCCAGGGCCTCTTCCTCCTCCAGGAAGGAGATCAGGTCGCCCTCCTGCACATCGCCCAGACCCCAGATCGGCTGCATGTGGCGCTGCTTGTCGAGCTTGAGGCCGTCGCTGTTCACCGACCGGTCCAGGTGCACGGCGAGTTGGGGTACGCGCAGCAGTGCGCGGTCCACGTTCACCAGGCGCTCGGTGCCGTCGCGCAGGGTCAGCCGCCCGGCCAGGCCCAGGTCGCGGTCCAGCCAGGTGTTGAGCAGGGTGCCGCCGTAGATCTCGACGGCGATCTGTCGCCAGCCCTGGGAGCCGGTGTCGGGCAGCGGCTTGACGCGCAGGTTCGGGGAGTCGGTGTGCGCGCCGACGATCCTGAACGGCGTGTGCGCGGCGGCGCCTTCGGGAACGAACCAGGCGATGAGCGCACCGCCGCGGAGCACGAACTTGCCCCCGGTGCCCGCATCCCAGGCGTCCGTTTCCGACAACTGCCTGAAGCCCGCCTTCTCCAGCCGCTCCGCCGCGTTGGCCACGGCGTGGTACGGCGACGGACTGGCCGTCAGGAAGGTCATCAGATCGTCGGTGTGGCCGCGGTCGAAGCGGGCGGGAGAGCTCATGTGGTTCACCTTAACGACGGTCGTGTTCGCCATGGCCGGACTGCGAGGGATGGCCGGAGGTCGGGGTCCGCAGGGTGGATGATCTGCGGTCCCGTCGGTTTTCAGCCCGGCGGACGCTCGAATCGGCGCTGCAGCTGCCTGCGCTCGCCCCGGCGGATGCGCGGGAGCATCTCCGGGGTCTGCGGGGAGCGCTGCGCGCGTCTCTTGCGTCCGGCGCAGAAGATACAGGCCTCACCGGGAGGAGCGTCGGGGTCGATCGGCGCGCCGGGATGTTCGGAGCATCCCGAGGCGTTGCGCGGCCGGGAGAGTTCGCGGGCGACGATGAAGGCGCGGTGCAGGTCGTCGGCGATGCGGACGAAGTCCTCGGCGGGTGAGGACAGGCCCAGGTGGAACCGTTGGTCCTCGACGGCGCGCACGTATGTGCGCAGCCGCTGGAGCGTGTACGGGGGGTCCGGCACGGGGTAGCCCAGGCGCCGCTGTTCTCCGGCGGGGGCGGCGGGCGGGCCGCCGCGGTGGCGTTGTCCGAGGCGTCGGCGGTCGTTGCAGATCAGGCAGCGGCCCCAGCCTTCGGGCGCTTCGGGGTCGAGGGCGCCGTTGGGGTGCTCGGGGCAGCCGGTGTAGCTCTTGGCGGGGGCCAGTCCGGTGGCCGTCTGGAAGGCCACGTACAGCGCGTCGGCGATGGTGTCGTACTCGGCGGGGTGGGCGCCGTCGTAGAGCTCGCGCAGGTGGTCGCCGAGGCTGCCCAGGCTCGCCTGCAGCTCCTTGAGGGCGTACGGACGCCCGGTGGGGACGGAGTACCCCCTGCTGCCGTGCTGATCCTGTGGACTCATGTCTACGAGCGTCCCATGAACGACTGACATAGGGGAAAGCCGCAGGGCAGGGACCTGGGGCCGGGTACGCGCCGGCGGCCGGGCCCCTGTGCGGGGGGCCCGGCCGCCGGCGGGTGTGAGCGGGGTGCGACCGACCTAGAAGGCGGCCTCGTCGAGCTCCATGAGGGAGTTGTCGACGACCTCGGCCAGCTGGCGCTGGACCGAGACGTTCGGCAGGACCTGCGACGCGAAGAACTTCGCGGCGGCGATCTTGCCGGTGTAGAAGGGGACGTCCTTCGGGGCGGCGGTCGCCAGCTTCTCGGCGGCCACGGCGGCGCCCTTGAGCAGCAGGTAACCGACGACCACGTCACCCGAGGCCATCAGCAGGCGGGTGGTGTTCTGGCCGACCTTGTAGATGTTCTTGACGTCCTCGCCGGTGGCGGTGAGGTCGACGATCATCTGGCCGACGATGGCCTCCAGGTCGACGGCGGCCTTGGCGAGCGCGTCGCGGGCGCCGGCCAGCTCCTCGCCGCCGACGGCCTCGGCCAGGAACTTCTTCATCGTCTCGCTGAGGATGTTCAGCGAGGCGCCCTGGTCGCGGACGATCTTCCGGAAGAAGAAGTCCTGGCCCTGGATGGCGGTGGTGCCCTCGTAGAGGGTGTCGATCTTGGCGTCGCGGATGTACTGCTCGATCGGGTACTCCTGCAGGTAGCCGGAGCCACCGAAGGTCTGCAGGGACTGGGCGAGCTGCTCGTAGGACTTCTCCGAGCCGTAGCCCTTCACGATCGGCAGGAGCAGGTCGTTGAGGCCGATCTCGGCGGAGGCGTCCTCGCCGGCGGCCTGCTTGATCTGGATCTCGTCCTGCACGGAGGCCGTGTAGAGGACCAGGGCGCGCATGCCCTCGGCGTAGGCCTTCTGCGTCATGAGCGAGCGGCGCACGTCGGGGTGGTGCGTGATGGTGACCTTGGGCGCGGTCTTGTCCATGAAGTTCGCGAGGTCCGGGCCCTGCACGCGCTCCTTGGCGTACTCCAGCGCGTTCAGGTAGCCGGTGGAGAGGGTGGCGATGGCCTTCGTGCCGACCATCATCCGGGCGAACTCGATGATCATGAACATCTGGCGGATGCCGTCGTGCTTGTCACCGATCAGCCAACCCTTGGCGGGGTGCTGGTCGCCGAAGGTCATCTCGCACGTGTTGGAGGCCTTGAGGCCCATCTTGTGCTCGACGTTGGTGGCGTAGACGCCGTTGCGCTCGCCCAGCTCGCCGGTCTCCCAGTCGAAGTGGAACTTCGGGACGAGGAAGAGGGACAGGCCCTTGGTGCCGGGGCCGTGGCCCTCGGGGCGCGCGAGGACGTAGTGGAGGATGTTCTCCTCCATGTCGTGCTCACCGGACGTGATGAAGCGCTTCACGCCCTCGATGTGCCAGGAGCCGTCGGCCTGCTGGATCGCCTTGGTGCGGCCGGCGCCCACGTCCGAGCCGGCGTCCGGCTCGGTGAGGACCATGGTGGAGCCCCAGCGCTTCTCGACGGCTATCTCGGCGACCTTCTTCTGCGCCTCGTTGCCCTCTTCGAAGAGGATGCCGGCGAACGCCGGGCCGGAGGAGTACATCCAGATGGCCGGGTTCGAGCCGAGCAGCAGCTCCGCGTAGGCCCAGATGAGGGAGCGGGGCGAGGTGGTGCCGCCGATCTCCTCGGGCAGGCCCAGGCGCCAGTACTCCGAGTCCATGAAGGCTTCGTAGCTCTTCTTGAAGGACGCCGGGACGGGCGCGGTGTTGGTGGCCGGGTCGAAGACCGGCGGGTTGCGGTCGGCGTCCTCGAAGGAGGCGGCCAGCTCGTTCTCGGCGAGGCGGGCGAGCTCGGACAGGACGCTCTTGGCGGTCTCGGTGTCCATCTCCTCGAACGGACCGGTGCCGTACTGCTTGTCGCGGCCGAGCACCTCGAAGAGGTTGAACTCGATGTCGCGGAGATTCGACTTGTAGTGCCCCATGGCGACGGCTCCGTTAAGGCTCGGGGAGACAGGGTTCCTCGTACATACCAATCGGTAACGTAATGATGCTACCCGCCGGTAATAAGACGCAACCCCTGACGACTGTGACCAGCGTCAAGCCTGGCGGGAAATCCGTGTCCGAGCGCGAGTGGCCGGTCGGTAGGCTTCGCCCCATGTACGGCTACGACCAGAACGTGAGCGCGGGGCAC
The DNA here is from genome assembly GCF_041106355.1 of Streptomyces sp. BF23-19. Lineage (NCBI taxonomy): Bacteria > Bacillati > Actinomycetota > Actinomycetes > Kitasatosporales > Streptomycetaceae > Streptomyces > Streptomyces sp. BF23-19. The sequence goes on from NZ_JBGBPT010000081.1 coordinate 31,343, forward strand.
GCGGGGCAGCAGCAGTACGCCGCCCCGCAGCAGATGGCCGGCGGTTACGCCGAGCAGCCGCTCTACCCCGAGCCCTCGCCACCGTCGCTCGCCGACGCCGTGCGGGCCTTCACCACGGGGTCCCTCTCCGCCGAGGACTTCCAGCAGATCTTCGCCACCTCGAAGGTCTACTGCCCGCGCGGCGACACCCCCGGATTCCTGGCGCTGCACAACACGCAGCACCCGGTCATCCCCATGTTCACCACGCTCAAGGAGCTGCGCCGGTACGCAGGCAAGGAGTCCAAGTACTTCGTGATCACCGGCGCCGAGGTGATCGACCTGCTGCCGACCGGCTACGGCTTCGTCCTCGACATGGAGGGCGACCACCGGATGGTCTTCGACGCGAAGGCGGTCGAGCAGATGGTCGACTTCGCGATGCGCCGGATGTACGGCTGACGCCGTAGCCGCGCGGCCGGGCGCGGCCGTGGTCGTACCGGCCGACGTCTGACGGGGGGCGGACCGTGCTGCGGGTGCATTTCACGGTGGAGGACCTGCTCAACATCACCTTCGCGAGCGAGCCGCTGCCGCTGGTGGAGCTGGGCATGGCGATCGTCGCCTGGCAGCGCACCGACGAACCGGCGGTTTTCGGCCGCTGGCGCGGCCGGGTCGGCCGGGAGCTGCCCGGCCGCGCCCGCCCGCTCCTGGACCTCCTGCGCCCCGACGGCGACAACCCCCAGTTCGTCGAGCCGTACGCGCGCACCCTGGAGGAGGGGCTGGCCGTCGTCCGGGACGCCGGCCCGCTCCTGACCCCCGGCGAGCTGCACCGCGTCGCCGCCCGGGCCCCCGGCTCCCCGTCCTGGGTGCGCGCCCTGTGGGCCCAGGACCGCGAGGCGTGGGACCAGCTCGGCGGCGCGCTGCGGTCCGCCTACGAGGTGGTCGTCGCCCCGCACTGGCCGCGGATCCGGCAGTCCTTCCAGGCGGACGTGGCCTGGCGCAGCCGGCTGCTGGCCGCCCACGGCATCAAGGCGTGCCTGGCCGGGACGCATCCTTCGGCCGCCTGGTCGGGCACCGTGCTGGAGGTGGCCGGGCCGCCGCACTACGAGGTCCACCTCGGCGGGCGCGGGCTGCTGCTGATGCCCTCGCCGTTCTGGACGGGCAGGCCGCTGCTCGCCGAGGGGCCGGACGGCCCGGACGGCAGGTGCGTGCTGCTCTACCCGGCGCTGACGCCGCTGCCCCTGGTCGGCCCGGGCCCGGCGCAGGGGGCGCTGGACGCCCTGCTGGGCCGGACCCGGGCGGCCGTGCTCCAGTCGCTGATCGAGCGGCGCACGACCAGCGAGCTGGCCCGGGACCTCGACATCAGCCTGCCCTCGGCCTCCGAACACACCCGCACCCTGCGTGCGGCCGGTCTGATCACCACGGAGCGCGACGGCAAGGCGGTCCTGCACTCGGTGACGGGCCTGGGCGTGGACCTGCTCCACAGCGGCGGCTGACCCTCCTTTCGGGCCTGCCCGAAAGGATCGCGGCCCGGCCCGGTCCGCCCGGAGTATCGGTGCCGCGGGGGGATCCACGGGGGACCCCCCGCCCCATCCATGAGGAGGCAGAGATGGCCCGTACGACGATCCGCGCGAAGCTCGCCACGGTGGCGGCCACCGCCACGCTGGCGCTGGGCACGGGGGTGCTGGCGGCCGGCCCGGCCCAGGCCTCGGACCACACGGTCGAGGGGTGTCGCTCGGGCGAGGCGTGCATCTGGCCGGAGGGCTCGCCGGCGGCGGGCGTCCAGCCGTCGCTGCGGTTCAAGAACGCGGGGACCTACAACCTCAGCAACCAGGAGAACTGGCACTGGGTCTTCAACAACCAGACCTCCAACTGGAAGTTCAAGCTGTGCACGGGCTGGAACGGCTCGGGGACCTGTACCAACATCCCGGTCGACCAGTGGGTGGCGGTGAACCTCACGCCGATCAACTCGGTCATCGTCTCGCCGTAACCGCAGGTCAGGACAGCCCGGGCCCCGGAGGAAATTTTCTCCGGGGCCCTTCTGTTGTGCGGGTGTGGCAGAAAGTTCGAGTTTCAACTAAACTCGGAACAGAAGGAGGTCCTGACCATGCCCGCAGTGACTGTTGAGAACCCGTTGACCCTTCCGCGCGTGGCCGAGCCGCAGGCCGCCGTCCCGCGCAAGGTGCTGGCCGTCGTCTCCGCTCCCGGTGGGTTCGAGGGTGAGGGATTTCCGGTGCGCCGCGCGTTCGCCGGGATCAACTACCAGTACCTCGACCCGTTCATCATGATGGACCAGATGGGTGAGGTGGAGTACGCGCCGGGCGAGCCGAAGGGAACCCCCTGGCACCCGCACCGCGGCTTCGAGACCGTCACGTACCTGATCGACGGAACCTTCGTCCACCAGGACAGCAACGGCGGCGGCGGGATCATCAACGGCGGTGACACCCAGTGGATGACCGCCGGTTCGGGCCTCCTGCACATCGAGGCCCCGCCGGAGTCCCTCGTCGTGTCCGGCGGGCTGTTCCACGGCCTCCAGCTGTGGGTGAACCTCCCGGCCTCCGACAAGATGATGCCCCCGCGCTACCAGGACATCGGCGGCGGCCAGGTCCAGCTGCTGACCACCCCGGACGGCGGCTCCCTGCTCCGCGTCATCGCCGGTGAGCTGGACGGTCACCAGGGCCCGGGCATCACCCACACCCCGATCACGATGATCCACGCGACCGTCTCGCCGGGCGCGCAGATCACCCTGCCGTGGCGCGAGGACTTCAACGCCCTGGCGTACGTCATGGCCGGGCGCGGGTCGGTCGGCGAGGACCGCAGGCCCGTACGGACCGGGCAGACGGCCGTCTTCGGCGAGGGCGGCTCGCTCACCGTGCGGGCGGACGCGTCCCAGGACTCCAACGCCCCGGACCTGGAGATCGTGCTCCTCGGCGGACGTCCCATCCGGGAGCCGATGGCGCACTACGGGCCGTTCGTGATGAACAGCCAGCACGAACTGCAGCAGGCCTTCGACGACTTCCAGGCGGGCCGACTGGGCCGCATCCCCACCACCGCGCGCACCGGCCTCGGCCACCGCGGCACGGGTGCCGCGGACCAGGACTGACCCAAAGGCCCGCTACGCGGGATCCACGGGCCCGGGCGCCGCATCGGCGGCGTACCGGGCCCGCAGTTCCGAGATCACCCCGAAGACCGCGGCGGTCAGCGGCACCGCCAGCAGCATCCCCAGGATCCCGGCGACGCTCGCGCCCGCGGTGATGGCCAGCATCACCACGGCCGGGTGCATCTGCACCGTGCGGCTCTGCACCACCGGCTGCAGTACGTAGCCCTCGATCATCTGCACCAGCAGCACCAGGCCCAGCGCCCACAGGCCGATGACCCAGCCCCGGTCGGCGAAGGCCACGAGAACGGCCACGGCGCCCGACAGGATCGCCCCGAGGTAGGGGATGTAGGCCGTCACGAAGACCAGGGCGGCCAGCCCCAGCGCCCCCGGCACATCGAGGATCAGCAGACCCACGCCGATCAGCACGGCGTCCACCAGGGCCACGAACGTGGTCCCGCGCATGAACCCCTCGACGGCCTCGAAGGCGCGCCGCCCCATGGCCTCCATCAGGTCGCCCGAGCGGGTCGGGACGATCGAGCGCAGCGTCACCACTGCCCGGTCGGAGTCGCGCAGGAAGAAGAAGATCAGCACCAGCGCGAGCAGCACCATCGCGATCATCGAGCCCACCACGCTGAGCCCCGAGACCACACCCGAGGCGGCCGTGCCGCCGAACTTCGTGAGCAGGTCCTTGGAGTTCGCGGCGATGTCCTCCAGCGAGGTGCCCACCGCCCCGAAGTGCTCGGCGACCATCTCGCCGGCCCGCCGCAGCGATTCGAGGATCTCGCCGCCGGTCTCGATGAGCGCGAGGACGACGACGTACGTGGCCCCGCCGACGACGGCGACCACGGCGAGGCAGGTCAGGGCCGCGGCCAACGAGCGGTTCATCTTCATGCGGACCAGGCGCCGGTGCATCGGCCCGAGCAGGGCCGTACCGAGCACGGCCAGCAGGACGGGCGTCACGGCGGTCTCGAAGACGGTGCACAGCCACACGCCGACGGCGAGGACCGCGGTGACGAGCAGGACGACGCCGCACCAGGCGGCGAGCCGCCGTACGGGCACGGGCAGGAGGGGATCGGACACCGCTGCATCCCATCACACCCCGCCGCGCCCTGCCGCCGGGTCAGCGGGTCAGAACACCGGGTCGGCGTCCGTCTTGGACTGCTCGTGCAGCTCGAACCAGATCGACTTGCCCTCGCCCCGCGGGTCCACGCCCCACGCGTCGGCCAGCATCTCCATCAGCAGCACCCCGCGGCCACTGGAGGACATCTCCCCCGGCTGCCGCTTGTGCGGGAGTTCGTCGCTGCCGTCCGCGACCTCGACGCGCAGCCGGCGCGCGCCCAGTTCGCCGATCGCCTCCGCGACCAGCAGGGCGTCGCCGTCGGTGTGCGTCAGCACGTTCGTCACCATCTCGGAGACCATCAGCACCGCCGAGTCCACCTGGTCGGGGTCGGCCCAGTCGTGCAGCAGCTCGCGGATCTGCTGTCGTACGCCCGCGATCCGTTCGGGCTCCACCTGCGCCACGGTCAGCACGGTGCGGCGCACGGGCCGGGCCGGGTGCGCCGGCGCGGCGCCCGGGGGGCGCTCCGCGCTCTCGCGGCACAGCAGCACCACCGCTATGTCGTCCTCGCGGCGGTCGGCGAGCGGGCCGGTGGTGTGGTGGGAGGACGGTCCGTGCACGGCCTGGACCAGCAGGTCGGCCAGCCGTTCGAGGTGCGGGGGCGCGAGCTGCCCGACCGCGTCGGCGCCCGCTCCCGGGCCCTGCGCGTCGTAGGTGGGCTCGTACGCGTTCTCGTGCGCGTCGGACTCCAGGACCGCCCGCAGCCGCGCCCAGCCGGTGTCCAGGTCGTGCCCGCCGGTCTCGATGAGCCCGTCGGTGCAGAGCATCATCGTCTCGCCGGGCTCCAGGGTGAACCGGGTGGTGGGGTAGTCGGATTCGGGGTCGATGCCCAGCGGCAGCCCACCCGCGGTGGGGCGCATCAGGACGGTGCCGTCGGCCATCCGGATCGCGGGATCGGGGTGGCCGGCCCGGGCCACCTCCAGCATGCCGGTCCTCGGATCGCACTCCGCGTACAGGCAGGTCGCGAACCGCGGGCTCCGGAAGTAGGAGTCGGGGTCGGAGTCCTGGCCGCCGTCGTCCGCGTACGGGTCGGACTCCGGCGAGGAGCACAGCCCGGCCAGGAAGCGGGAGGCGCGCGAGAGCACCGCGTCCGGCCGGTGGCCCTCGGAGGCGTACGCCCGTACGGCGATCCGCAGCTGGCCCATCAGCCCGGCCGCCCGGACGTCGTGGCCCTGCACGTCGCCGATGACCAGCGCGAACCTGCCCGACGGCAGCGGGATCATGTCGTACCAGTCGCCGCCGACCTGGAGCCCGCCGCCCGTCGGGACGTAGCGGGCCGCGATCCGCATGCCGGGGATCTCCGGGCCGAGCTGCGGCATCATCGACCGCTGCAGGCCGGTGGTGAGCTCCCGCTCGGATTCGGCCACCACGGCACGCTGGAGCGCCTGGGCCAGCATCCGGGCCACCGTCGTCAGGACGGACCGTTCGTCGGGCGAGAAGGACGCCGGGTGCTTGAACGCGGCCATCCAGGCGCCCATGGTCCGCCCGGCCACGATCAGCGGCAGGAACGCCCAGGAGACCCGGTCGAAGCGCTGGGCGAGCGGCCAGGCCGCCGGGAAGCGCCGCTTGTAGTCCTCGGGGGTGGGCAGGTAGATCGCCCGGCCGGTCCGGACGACCTCCGCGGCCGGGTAGTTCGTCTCCAGCGGCATGTCGGAGAACGGGCCCTCGTCCCCCGGATCGTGCCCGTGGTGCCCGATGATCGACAGCCGGTCCCCGGCCACGCCGAAGACGGCCAGCCCGTCCGGGCTGAATCCGGGCATGGAGAGCGAGGCGGCGACCCGCAGCACCTCGGCCGTGGACCGCGCCTCCGCCAGCGCCCGCCCCGCGTCCAGCAGGAAGGCCTCGCGGGAACGCCGCCAGTCGCCCGTGATGGGTGTGTGGGCGGCCGTGGTGCCGGGCTGCGGCTCGGCGATCTCCTGGATGGTGCCGATCAGCTCGTAGTCCGTGGTCCCGTCGGGCGACCGGTTCTCCACCGGTTTGGAGCGGCTGCGTACGGTCCGCAGCACCCGGCCGTCCACGTCCATGATCCGGAGCCGGGCCTCGGCGAGGGTGCCCTCGGCGACGGCCAGGTTCACGATCCCGTTGATCTCGTTCCAGTCCACCGGGTGGAAGCGGGACCGTACGGCGACCTCCGGCAGCACCGCCGGTTCGGCGGGCAGCCCCAGGAGCCGGGCGGCCTCGCCGTCGAGGGTGACCGTCCCGGAGGCGTTGTCCCATCGCCACAGGCCGGTCGCGATGGCGGCCAGAACGTCCTCGGTGCGCACTCGGCCATCTTTACAGGTCATATCCGTCACGTGCCTGTTCGCCCGCTCCTCGGGACGCGTCCGCCCGCGGCCCGCGGACGCGTTTGCGCAGGCTGGAGGGAGTGCCCGACCCGCCTCCTTCCCGGACGGTAACCTTGGGACGGTTGAATCCACCCTGGTATCGCGTAGAACTGGATGACTGATGCATCGGTACAGGTCCCACACCTGCGGCGAGCTCCGCGCCTCTGACGTCGCCGCCGACGTCCGACTGAGCGGCTGGCTGCACAACCGTCGAGACCTGGGCGGCATCCTCTTCATCGATCTGCGCGACCACTACGGCATCACGCAGCTGGTCGCCCGGCCCGGCACCGCGGCGAACGAGGCGCTGAGCAGCGTCACCAAGGAGACCGTCGTCCGGATCGACGGCAAGGTCGTCTCCCGTGGCGCCGACAACGTCAACCCGGAGCTGCCGACCGGCGAGATCGAGATCGAGGTCTCCGCGGTCGAGGTCCTCGGCGCGGCCGCCCCGCTGCCGTTCACGATCAACACCGACGACGGTGTGAACGAGGAGCGGCGTCTGGAGTACCGCTTCCTCGACCTGCGCCGCGAGCGCATGCACCGCAACATCATGCTGCGCTCGGCCGTCATCGCGTCGATCCGCTCGAAGATGGTGGCCCTCGGCTTCAACGAGATGGCGACGCCGATCCTCACCGCGACCTCCCCCGAGGGCGCCCGTGACTTCGTCGTGCCGTCCCGCCTGAACCCGGGCAAGTTCTACGCCCTGCCGCAGGCGCCGCAGCAGTTCAAGCAGCTGCTGATGATCTCCGGCTTCGACCGGTACTTCCAGATCGCGCCGTGCTTCCGCGACGAGGACGCCCGCGCCGACCGTTCGCCGGGCGAGTTCTACCAGCTCGACGTGGAGATGTCCTTCGTCGAGCAGGAGGACGTCTTCCAGCCGATCGAGCGCCTGATGACCGAGCTCTTCACCGAGTTCGGCAACGGCCGCGAGGTCACCTCGCCGTTCCCGCGGATCCCGTTCCGCGAGTCGATGCTGAAGTACGGCAACGACAAGCCCGACCTGCGTGCCAAGCTGGAGCTCGTCGACATCACCGACGTGTTCGAGGGCTCGGAGTTCAAGGCGTTCGCCGGCAAGCACGTGCGTGCCCTGGCCGTCCCGGACACCGCCGCGCAGCCGCGCAAGTTCTTCGACGGCCTCGGCGAGTACGCGATCTCGCTGGGCGCCAAGGGCCTGGCCTGGGTGCGCGTGGGCGAGGACGGTGCCCTGACCGGCCCGATCGCCAAGTTCCTCACCGAGGAGAACGTCAAGGTCCTCACCGAGCGTCTGGGCCTGGTCCCCGGCCACGCCGTGTTCTTCGGCGCGGGTGAGTTCGACGAGGTCTCCAAGATCATGTCCGGCGTCCGCGTCGAGGCGGCCAAGCGTGCGGGCCACTTCGAGGAGAACGTCTTCCGGTTCTGCTGGATCGTCGACTTCCCGATGTACGAGAAGGACGAGGACACCGGCAAGATCGACTTCTCCCACAACCCCTTCTCCATGCCGCAGGGCGGGATGAAGGACCTGGAGGAGAAGGACCCGCTGGACATCCTGGCCTGGCAGTACGACATCGTCTGCAACGGCATCGAGCTGTCCTCCGGCGCCATCCGCAACCACGAGCCCGAGGTCATGCTGAAGGCCTTCGAGATCGCCGGTTACGAGGCCGAGACCGTCGAGCGCGAGTTCGCGGGCATGCTGCGCGCGTTCCGCCTGGGCGCCCCGCCGCACGGTGGCATCGCCCCGGGCGTGGACCGCATCGTGATGCTGCTGGCCGACGAGCCGAACATCCGCGAGACCATCGCCTTCCCGCTGAACGGCAACGCGCAGGACCTGATGATGGGCGCGCCGACGGTGCTGGAGGAGGCCCGTCTGCGTGAGCTGAACATCGCGCTGCGCAAGCCGGTCGAGACGAAGGCGGCCGAGCGGCCGGTCTCCGACGCGGTCACCCCGGACGCCGGGTCCCCGCGGGGCTGACTTCCGGCCCGCCGATACGCCGAAGGGGGGCGCCGCCTTCTTCGTATCGCTGTTCCGCCCGTACTAGAACTGCTCCAGGATGCCCTTGACCAGGGCGGCGGAGGTCAGCTCGGTGGGGGCCGGGCCGGCGTGGAAGAAGCCGGCGTTCTCGGCGTCCAGCTTGCGCAGGAAGTCGAAGGCCTTGGCGTCGTGGTCGCCGAAGGCGACGAACTGCCAGTGCACGCCCGGGGCGGCGGTGGCGGCGTCGGCCAGGGCCTGCCGGGCGGGCTGACGGTTGTCGGGGGCGCCGTCGGTCTGGAAGACGACCAGGGCCGGGCCCTCGCCGCCGTCCTTCCGGTAGCGCTCCAGAACGGCCTCGACGGCCACGTGGTAGCTGGTGCGGCCCATCCGGCCGAGCTCGGCGTGGCGGGCCTCGACCCAGGCGGCGTCGTAGCCGTCGAGGGCCAGGTCGGCGGTGCCGTCCACCTCCGTGGAGAAGAACACGGTGTGCACGGTCGCCGCGTCGTCGAGGTGCGCGGCGAGGGCGAGCGCGTGGTCGGCGAGGTACTGGGCGCTGCCGTCCTTGTAGAACCCGCGCATCGACCCGGAGCGGTCCAGTACGAGGTAGACCTTGGCTCGCGCCCCGGCCTTCCCCTTGCCCCGCAGCACCTGCCCGGCGGCCTTGTACGCCCCGGCGACCTCGGGCGCCCGCCGCCGCACGACGGCGGCCCCGTGAGCGGGCGCCTCCGACGCGGCTTCCGCCCCGGCGGCGACCGGCTCGGCTTCGGCTTCGACGGCGACGGGCTCGGCTTCCGCTTCGGCGGTGACGGGCTCGGCTTCGGCTTCGGCGGTGACGGGCTCGGCTTCGGCTTCGGCGGTGACGGGCTCGGCTTCGGCTTCGGCGGTGACGGGCTCGGCTTCGGCTTCGGCGGTGACGGGCTCGGCTTCGGCTTCGGCGGTGACGGGCTCGGC
>NZ_JBGBPT010000082.1:0-40397 GCF_041106355.1 Streptomyces sp. BF23-19
GGCCACCGCCGCCGAGGCGGCGGCGGGCGTCGAGGTCGCCGCCGTAGACGGCGACGCGCTCGCGCAGGCCGAGCAGTCCGCGCCCGGTGCCCTCGGCCTTCGGCCCGGTCGGGCCGCCGCGCGCACCCGGCCCGGACCCCGGCGCGTCCCCCGTCAGCACGCTGGGTCCGCTGCCCAGCACCTCCACGCGCAGCGCGTGCTCCTGGTACCGCACCGTCACCTCGGTCCGGCCTCCGTCCCCGTGCTTGAGCGCGTTCGTGAGCGCCTCCTGGATGATCCGGTACGCAGTGACGTCGATCCCGGCCGGGAGCGGGCGCGGCTCTCCGGAGATCCGGACCTCCACCGGGAGCCCGGCGAAGGCGAACCTGTCGATCAGCGGGCTGAGCCGGGCGAGGCTGGGCTGCGGCGCCGGCCGGTCGGCGGCGGTGGCCTCGTACGGTTCGTCCGCGCCGTCCTGTGCGGGGGCCAACAGGCCCAGCAGGTGCCGCAGTTCGGTCATCGTGTGCCGCCCGGCCCGCTCCACGGCACCCATCGCCGCCGCGGCCTCCTCGGGCATGGTGGCGAGCACCTCGCGGGCGGCGCCGGCCTGGACCACCATCAGGCTGACGTTGTGGCTGACGATGTCGTGGAGCTCCGCCGCGATCCTGGCCCGTTCGGCGTCGACGGCGCTGCGGGCCGCACCCTCGCGCTCCCGTTCCAGCAGCCAGCCGCGTTCCTCCAGCGTCACGCGGTGGCCGCGCCGGGCCCTCCGCAGGGCCTCCCCGAGCACACCGGCCACGGCCGCCGACACGCAGGCCGCGACCACCGCGATGATCAGCCCCATCTCGAACTCCCCCGCCCCGTAAGCCTGGAGGCCATTGTGCCGGACGGCCGGCATACATCCCCAGGATGACCTGCCCGTACGGTTACATCCGGGGGCCGACGCCCCACCCGCGGGCTCCGCCTTAGGTTCGGGCCATGACAACTGATCATGACATTGCACGGCAGGTCGTCGTACGGCTGGAGGGTGTGCGCAAGGAGTACGGCGACGCGAAGGCCCTGGACGGTCTGTCGCTGGAGATCCGGGCCGGGGACGCGGTGGCCGTGATGGGCCCGTCCGGCTGCGGCAAGTCCACCCTGCTCAACATGGTGGCCGGGCTCGACCGGCCGACCTCGGGAACGGTCGAGGTGCAGGGCCAGAACCTGGGGACGCTGAACGAGACCGGGCTGGCGCTCTTCCGGCGCCGGCACATCGGCATGATCTTCCAGTTCTTCAACCTGATCGACGACCTGCCGGTCCTGGACAACGTGGCCCTGGCCGCCCAGCTGACGGGCACCCCGGCCCGGCAGGCGCGCCGTCGGGCCCTGGAACTCCTCGACGAGCTCGGCGTGGCGGACCGCCGCAACACCTATCCGGCGACGCTCAGCGGCGGTGAGCGCCAACGGGTCGCCGTGGCACGGGCCCTGATGAACCGTCCGGCGCTCCTGCTGGCGGACGAGCCGACCGGCGCCCTCGACAGCCGTTCGGGCGAGCAGGTGATGGACCTGCTGATCGATCTCAACCAGATCGGCCAGACCCTGCTGATCGTCACGCACGACCCACGGTTGGCCGCCCGGTGCGCAAGCCGGCTGGTCGAGGTCGCCGACGGCCGGGTCGCCCGGCAGAGCGCGCTGGAGGCGACCGCGTGAGCGCCGTGTGGCGGGCCTCGCGCGCGGCGGTGCGCCGGCGCGGGCTCCAGACGTTCGTGATCGGACTCGTCGTGCTCTGTTCGACCACCACCGTCCTCCTCGCGCTGGGGCTGCTCGACGCCGCGTCCAGCCCCTTCGACAAGGCGTACGCCGCCCAGCGCGGCCCACACACCGTCGCCACCTTCGACACGGCGAAGGCGTCGCCGGAACAGCTCGTGCGGACCGCCCGGCAGCCCGGGGTGGAGGCCGCGGCGGGGCCGTTCGGGCAGAGCGTCCTGGCCGTCCCCGCGGGCTGGCTGTGGATGGCGGGCGGCTCCCTCACCGTGGTGGGCCGGGCGGACCCTGGGGGCCCGGTGGACCGGATCGAGCTGCTGGAGGGCCGTTGGGCGACCGCGCCCGGCGAGCTGGTCGTCGGCTGGCCCTCGGAGGGCTCACCCGGACCCCAACTCCTGGGAACCAGGCTGGAGGTACCAGGATCCGCGCCGCTGACGGTCGTCGGGGTCGCGGCCTCGATGAGCAGGTCGGCGGGTGCGTGGGTCTCGCCCGAGCAGATGACCGCCATGCGTCCGTCCGCCGCGCAGATGCTCTACCGCTTCACGCACTCCTCGACGGACGCACAGCTGGCGTCCGCGCTGGCCGGGGCGACCACCGAGCTGCCCGAGGGGGCGCTGACCAGCGCGCAGACGCATCTCGCCCTGAAGCAGGCCTTCTCGGCACTGGCCGATGCCTACCTCCCCTTCATGACGCTGTTCGGTGTCCTGGGCCTCCTGGTGTCCGCCCTGATCGTCGGGAACGTCGTCAGCGGGGCGGTGGTGTCCGGGTACCGGCACATCGGTGTGCTCAAGGCGCTGGGCTTCACCCCGAACCAGGTCGTCGCCGTGTACCTGACGATGACGGCCGTGCCCGCGGTGGTCGGCGCCGTCCTCGGCACCCTGCTCGGCAACGCGCTGGTCGGCCCTGTCCTCAGGGTCGCGTTCGCCGGGGTCGAGACGGGCGGGGCCGCCGTCGGCGACGTCGGTGCGTGGGTGTCCGTCGTCTGTCTGCTGGGGATGCCCACTCTCGTCCTCCTCACCGCCCTGATCCCCGCGCTACGGGCGCACCGGCTCCCGGCGGCCCGGGCGATCAGCGCGGGCGGCGTGCCGCGGACCGGGCGCGGGCTGCGCATCCAGCGCCTGCTCGGCGGCAGCCGGCTGCCGCGTCCGGTCAGCCTGGGCCTGGGGCAGCCCTTCGCCCGGCCCGGCCGCACGCTCCTGACCATGGCGGCCATCGTCCTCGGGGTCACGACGGTGACCCTGGCGACCGGGCTGACCAGCACGATGCTCGCGTTCGGCGAAGCCGGTCGGGGCGGCGACGGTGCCCGGGTCCATGTGGAGGTGGGCGGACCGCTCAACGGCCGGCCCGCTCCCGTACTCGGTGACGGCCCGACCGAGGAACGGCTGCGGTCCCTGCCCCACGCGACCGGAGTGCGGGCCCGCGGGCTGGCCCAGGTGAGCCTGATCGGGCAGAACCGGCCCGTCTTCGCCAACTTCTACCGCGGGGAGGAGAACGCCTCGGCCGCGGACCGGATCGCCCGGGGCCGGGAGGCCCGGGCGGCCGGTGAGATCACGGCCGGGCCCGCCTTCCTGACCCAGCGCGGGCTGAAGGTCGGCGACCGGGTCACCCTGACGCTGAACGACAGGCAGGTGGCCGCCACCGTCGTGGGTGAGCTCGTGGAGGGCAACGCGCTGGCCCTGGACGCCACCTGGCAGACCTTCGCCCAGCTGTCGCCGGACGCCCGCGCCGCCGAGTACGAGGTGCGCCTCGCGGTCGGGGCGGACGTACGGGCGTACGTCGAGGCGGCCGAGGCGATCGACCCGAACCTGCGCGTGTCGGTGTTGGACGGCCGGAACGCCGGGACCATCACCGTCGTCGCCTTCTCGTCGGTGTTCACGGTCCTGCTCAGCATCGTCGCGGCGCTCGGCGTCTTCAACACCGTCCTGCTGAGCGTCCGGGAGCGACGCCGGGACCTCGGCATGCTCAAATCGATCGGGATGACCCCGCGGCAGGTGGTGGCGATGACCGTGACCTCGGTGGCCGGCGTGGGCGCGGTCGGCGGGCTGCTCGGGGTCCCGCTCGGACTGATCGCGCACCGGCTGGTCGTGGACAACGTCGGGGTGGTCAGCTTCCCGGAGTCGATGAAGGCCGTCTGGGACGCCCCGCTCGTGGCCATCCTGCTGCTGACGGGGGTCGTGACCGCCGTCCTCGGCGCGCTGGTTCCGGCCCGCTCGGCCGCCCGCATGACGATCGCGTCGGCCTTGCACACCGAATAGGCCGTGCCCCGGGGCGGGTTGAACCCGCAACCGCCATGACCCTGGCCGCCCACCTGAACCCCCCGTGAACTCCCGCTGACGCCCCGCTGCCGGACCGGACCGAGCGAATTCGTCACTTCCCCGGGCCGGGGGTCGTTAGGGCCTGGGGGTTGACTCGGGGGCGAAGGGATGACGGAATGCGGCAGTTTCCTCTGGAGATGCACCACATGGCACCCGGCCGGGTGGTCGAGTGGCGGCTCAGGTCCACGGCGGCGGAGGCCGCCGAGACGGGTGACCCGGTGGGCAGGAAGGCGTCCTTCAACCAGGACAAGCACTTCACCGTCGCCGAGGAGAGCAGGGCCGCCGACGACCCGGTCGCGTCCTGGGTCGCGGTGACCTTCGAAGTGGCCGGCCCGCTGGACGAGCAGGCCCTGGCGCAGTCCCTGCTCTCGTTCGTCCAGCGGCACGAGGTCCTGCGGTGTGCGTTCCGCCGCCTGGCGGGCGAGGTGGCCTGTGAGCCCTTCGACCCCGCCTCACTGACCCTCGAACCCCAGCAGGTGGCCACCTTCGAGACCTCCGACCTGCTGCGCGCGTTCCTCGTCGAACGGTTCAAGCGGAGCATCGACACCCTCTCCTGGCCGCTGTTCGTCATGGGTGCGGTGGAACGCGAGGACTCCGCGACGGTCTACCTCGCCTTCGACCACATCGTCTGCGACGGCATGTCGATGCCGATCGTGGCCCGCGAGGTGTCGACCGGGTACGAGGCCCTGTGCCGCGGCGAGCGCGTCGAGCTGCCGCCCGCCCCCAGCTATCTCGACTTCGCCGAGGAGCAGCGCCGGCGCTACCTGTCCATCGACGCCCGCGACGAACGCCTCGACCACTGGAAGGCGTTCATGGGGGAGGCCGGCGAGTTCTTCCCGCGTTTCCCCCTCGACCTGGGCGTCGAGCCGGGCCGGATGTACCCGATCGTCAACGAGGCCTCCACCCTCCTGGACGCCGCCGAGGCCGAGGTGTTCGAGAAGACGTGTCTGGCGGTCGACGGCAAGCCGTTCATGGGGGTGCTCGCCTCGGTCGCCGTCTGTCTGCGCGAGGCCGGCGGCCCGGGCGTCTACCGCGGTCTGATGCCGGTCAGTGAGCGCGGCAGGGACACCTGGGCGCATTCGGTCGGCTGGTTCGTCAACACCCTGCCCATCGAGTTCGACGCCTCGCCCGGCCGGGACTTCGCCCAGGTCATGGCCTCGGTGCGGGCCGGCTTCGGCGAGATGATGCGCCATCTCGACGTGCCGTTCGTGCGGGCGTGGGAGTTGCTGGCGCCCGAGGAGTTCGCCGCCCGTTCCTGGCCGTACCCGGTGAACTTCTTCTCGTACATCGACATGCGCAAGTGTCCCGGGGCCGAGCGCCACGACGACTGGCGGCCGACCACCCATGTGTGGTCGGGGCGCGCCAACGGGGCCTGTTCCTGGTTCCAACGGGACACGGAGGGGCTGCACATGAACTCCCTCTACGTCGACACCCCGGCGGCCCGCCGGACCCTGGGCGACTTCCAGGAGGCGCTGCGCCTCACCGTGCAGGAGATCTCCCGGTCCGGCGGATTCCGTCGGCCCATCGCGCTGACCGCGCCGCGACGGCCCGTACGGACCCCGCTGGACATGGCGGCGTTCGCCCGCCGCGGCTGAGCTTCGGCCCCGGGGCCAGGCCGGTCGGGCCGCTGCCCGCGGCCCGGCCGCCGGGGCGCTGACCCTGGGGACCCGCACCATCCAAAGATGGGCGCGGTATGTCGACCGGAGCGCGTCGCCGCTCAGAGGCGGGCCGCACGGCCCAGCAGCAGTGTGCGTTCCTGGGCGTTGCGGGTGAGGGAGGCCGCGCGCTCGAACTCCGCTCGGGCCTCCTCGCTCCGGCCCAGCCGCTCCAGCAGGTCTCCCCGTACGCTCGGCAGCAAGTGGTAGGCGCGCAGGGCCGGTTCCCGGGCCAGGGCGTCGACCAGCGGCAGGGCCGCCGCCGGGCCCTCGGCCATCGAGACGGCCACCGCCCGGTTGAGTTCCACCACCGGGGACGGGATCAGCTGGACGAGCCGCCCGTACAGCGCGGCGATCCTCGGCCAGTCCGTGTCCTCGTAGCGGACCGCCGCCGCGTGGCAGCCGGCGATCGCGGCCTGGACGGAGTACGGGCCGTTCCCGGCCCGGCCCAGCGCCCGGGCGCCCCGGTGGATGAGCATGCGGTTCCATCGGGACCGGTTCTGGTCGGCGAGCAGCACCGGTGCCCCGTCGGGGCCGGTGCGGGTGGCGATCCGGGAGGCCTGGAACTCCAGCAGCGCGGCCAGGCCGTGCACCTCGGGCTCCTCGGGCATCAGGGCCGCCAGTACGCGGGCCAAGCGCAGGGCGTCCTCGCACAGGGCGGGCCGGACGAGGTCGTCGCCTGCGGTGGCCGAGTACCCCTCGTTGAAGACGAGGTAGATGACCTCCAGGACCGAGGAGAGCCGCGCTTCGCGGTCGGCACCGTACGGGACCTCGAAGGGCACCCCCGCCTTGGCCAGGGTCCGCTTCGCCCGGACGATGCGTTGGGCGACGGTGGCCTCGGAGGTGAGGAAGGCGCGGGCGATCTCCTGGGTGGTGAGCCCACCCATCAGGCGCAGGGTGAGCGCGATCCGAGCCTCGGTGGCGAGGACGGGATGGCAGGAGGTGAAGATCAGGCGCAGCAGGTCGTCGTCGATGTCCTCGGGGTCGGCCGGCTCGGCGGGCGGTGGCACGTCCTCCAGACTCCGGCCGACCTCCGCGAGCTTGCGCGCGTAGGTCTCCTTGCGGCGGACGAGGTCGATCGCGCGGTGCTTGGCGGTGGTCATGAGCCAGGCGCCGGGCCGGTCCGGGACCCCCGCCCGCGGCCACTGCTCCAGCGCCGCGACGAGGGCGTCCTGGGCGATCTCCTCGGCGATGCCCACGTCCCGTACGACACGGGCGACCGAGGCGATGATCCGCGCGGACTCGATCCTGAACACCGCTTCGACCGCCTGGGCCGCACTCACTGCCGTCACGGCCACCCATCAGAGCAGCCGTGACGAGGCAGGGCAAACGCGGCGCGGGCGCGCGGGATCACATCTCCTGGATCTCCCGGACCTCGGCGCTGATCTTCCATTCCACCGGGTGGATCTCGAGGAAGCGCCGGGTCCACTCGATGGCCTCGGCCTTGTCCTTGCACTGGCTGAGGGAGTAGCCGCCGACGACCTCCTTGGTCTCGGTGAAGGGGCCGTCGGTGTAGCTGATCTTCCCGCCGGACCAGCTGAGGCGGGTGGCCTCGGAGGTGGGGAGCAGTCCGGCGGTGTCGAGCATGACGCCGGCCTTGGTGATCTCCTCCAGGAGGGCGCCCATGCGCTGCTCGAACTCGGGCGGGAAGGCGGTGTCGGCGGGCAGGTCCTGCTCGTTGATGCGGATCATCGTCAGGAAGCGCGGCATGGTGACTCCTCGGTCGGGAGGGCGGGGGCTCTCCCCGCCTCTCACCCTTGCGTCGAACGGGAGACGCCCGGATCGACAGCCTCCGGGAAATTCTTCGAAGATTTTCCCGGGGCGGCCACCGCGACCCCCCGTCCGACCGTAGATCCGGGCCACCCGGGTGGCCCGGACCAGGGCGTTCGGGCGGCCGGACCGGGATGTCACGGCCGGCTCTCGCGGGGCCCGATCTTCCGGCCGCTCGACCGCACCAGCGGCCACTCAGCGGCTACTCATGAGTAGGATCGCGGCCCCGGACCCCTTCGAGAGGACCCCCCCGATGCCCCGCGCCTCCTCCCCCCTCCTGCTGGCCGGCCTGCTGGCCACGGCGGCGGTCGCCCACGCGGCCGCGCCCGGGAAGTTCGACGCGACCGTGCCCCGTTCGCTGCCGGGCAGCCCGCGCGCGTGGACGTACGCGAGCGGGGCGGCCGAACTGGCCCTCGCCGTCGGGGTCGCCCATCCGCGCACCCGCCGGGTGGCCGCGCTGGCCACCGCGGCCTTCTTCGTCGGCGTGTTCCCGGCGAACGTGAAGATGGCCGTCGACGCGCGCCACGGCTCCCCCCGCGCCCGGGCCGTGACGCTCGGCCGACTGCCCCTGCAGGTACCGCTGGTGCTCTGGGCCCGCAAGGTGAGCCGGGACGCCTGAAGTCGCGGACCGGCGGACCGGTCGCCGGACCGGTCGCCGAGCCCGTATCCGAGCCCGCGGCCCCGCCCGCGGCCGCGCCGGTCCCGACGGGGCGGGCCCCGCCGTCAGCGGCTGTCTCCCGTCCAGTCCCAGTGGCCCGGGTCCCCCGTGCGGCGGCGGTAGTGGGCGCGGCCGCCCGCTCCGTAGCGTCCTATCTCCGTCGGGAGCCTGGCCTCCTCCGCGAGCTGGGGCGCGCTCCAGCCGGTGATGTCCAGGAGGAGCCCGTCGAGCGGCCCGCCGACCAGCTCGCCGTAGGTGTGTCCGGATCGCGGTCCGGGGTCGGGGTCCTCGTGGTCGGCGCCGTAGACCCGGCGCCGGAGCATCCTGTCGTCCATACCGCTCAGCTTCACAGCCACCACTGACAACGGCCCCGGCGGCCGCGGTCCGGTGCGGCGGCGATGATGGGGGCCGCCCTCCCGATCCGGGGAGGCGCACGAGCGAGGAGCGACACGTATGGCACGTCGGGTGCACCAGCCACTGGAGAACCAGGAGTTCGACTTCATCCTCTCGATGACGACCGGACCCGTTCTCGCGTACTTCTGCGGCACCTGGCCCAAGGCCGTCGAGGCGTGCCGCGCGATGGACGTCGTCGTCGGGGAGCTGACCGAGGAGTACGGCACACGGTTCACCGCCGTCCGCACCGACATGACCCGCTGCCCCGAGCCGACCAGGCGTTACGGGGTGACGGGCGCCCCGACCGCCGTGCTCATCAAGGACGGCGAGGCGGTCGCGAGCCAGGCGGGACCGATGACGCGCGAGGAGTTCCGCGCGTTCCTGGACGCCCACCTCTGAGCACCGGGGTTCGGAGCAGGGTGACGGCCCGGCGTTCCAGGGCGAGGGAGCCGTCCACCAGGGCGGCGAGTTCGTCGAAGAGGGCGCGCGACCCGGAGGCGCCCGCGTCCGGGTCGGCCGCGCGCGCCGGCTCCGCGAGCCGGGACCAGTTGCCGGCCGAGTCGCGGAACAGGGCGGCCGCCTCCGGCCGTCCCGCAAGGTCGAGGAAGTCCGCGTAGAGCGGGCGGCTGGCGCCGGGGGCGGTCCATTCCTGCTCCAGGCACGCGTACAGCCGCCGGGTCCCCGCGAGGAACGCCTCCGGGGAGCCGAAACGCCGCTCCCAGCCGGTCCTGGTACGGACGTCGCGCAGCTGGGCGGCGAGCTTCTCCATGCCCGAGAAGCCGAAGTTGACGTCGAACCTGTTGCCCAGCACGGGCCCGGTGAGGCGGGCGGCGGTGGCGGCCACGGCCCCGTCGATGTCGGGGGCTCCGACGGCGGCGCCGGTGGGCTTCGGCAGGGGTGCCTGCTCGCTCATCGGGCCAGCGTAGCCGCGAGGTCCGACAGCCGTACTTCCTGTACAGTTGTCCAGGAAATACCGACCGGTATACCGGTCGGTACGCAGCCCCGCACACCGACCCGTACACCGACCCCGAGAAGTGGAGGCGGCCATGCACACGGTCGCTCAGATCCTGATCGGCCTCGTGGCCGCCCTGCACGTGTACTTCATGGTTCTGGAGATGTTCCTGTGGCAGCGTCCCCCGGGGCGCGCGCTGTCCGGCTTCGACGCGGACACCGCCCGCCTCACCGCACCGCTCGCCGCGAACCAGGGCCTCTACAACGGCTTCCTCGCCGCCGGCCTGGTCTGGTCGCTCGTCATCGACTCGCTCGCCACCCAGATCTTCTTCCTCGTCTGCGTGATCGTCGCCGGGATCTACGGGGCGGCCACCGCCAACCGCCGGATCCTGGTGGCCCAGGCCCTGCCCGGCGCCCTCGCCCTCGGCGCGGCGCTGCTGGCCTCGTGAGCCCGGCGGAACCGCGCACGGAGGGTCCGCGCACGGAGGACCCGCGTACGAAGGACCCGCGCGCCGAGGACCCGCGCACGGCCCGGACGAAGGGGCGGCTGCGGACGAGCCTGCTGGCCGAGTGCGCCGATCGGCCGCTCGCCGAGGTCAGCGTCTCGGCGGTGGTCCGCCGCGCGGGCGTCGGTCGTGCCACCTTCTACCTGCACTACGAGGACCTCACCGCGCTGGCCGTGGACGCGTGCGCGGACGTGGTGCACGCGGCGGTCGACGCCCTGCACGCCTGGCAGACCGGCCCGTCACCGCTCCCCCCGGTCCGGCCCCCCGCCGCACTGGCCGCCTTCCTGACGGAGGCGGCCGGCCGGGCGCCGCTCTACCGGACCCTGCTGCTTCCGGGCGGCGACGGCCCGCTCGGCAGGCGCCTCCACCGGGAACTGCGCGCCCGGGCCGTGGCGGAACGGGCCGCGGTGGGCGCCCCATACCCCGAGCTGGTCGGGTCGGCGGTCGCCGCCGCGTTCACCGGCGTCCTCGCGGACTGGCTGCACGAGGACATCCGGGCGGATCCGGAGGCCTTGGCGGACCACCTGTGGCGGCTGTTGATGGCCCTCCACCGTGCGATCGGGCCCGGCGGCGGACCGGATCCGTCCCGGACGCGGTAGCGCCGCCGCCCGGAACGCGCGAAGCCCCGCCGGGCGGACCGGCGGGGCTTCGCGTCACGGGCTCGGCTCGTGAAGTGGACTACCTGAGGGGAACCACCTTGTCGGCCTGCGGACCCTTGGGGCCCTGGGAGACGGAGTACTCGACGCGCGCGTTCTCCTCCAGCGACTTGAACCCGGTGGTCTCGATCGCGGAGAAGTGCACGAACACGTCGGGGCCGCCGTCGTCCTGCTGGATGAAGCCGAACCCCTTCTCCGAGTTGAACCACTTCACGATGCCTGTTGCCATCTGGCTGATCCTTCACAACGTTCCACTGCGGGCCGCACACGCGGCCGTCTCGATCCTGCCCAACGGTCCCCCGGAGCACACGCTGAACGCGGCCGACCGGGGCAAGCCGTACATTCGAACTTCTGGCCGCGTTGTCCGCGAAACGAGGGAGCGGATCGCTCGGAAGCCCTTCAAGAGGCCCCCAAGAGGCCCTTCGGAAGGCGCTTCGGGAGTCACTTCGGAAAGGCTCGGCGCCCGCGTGTTCACGCACCGCCGTCCGCGGCGGGCAGCGACGCGGCGGTTCGAGGCCGAGGGGTCGCCGCGAGGGCCCGCCGCGGTCCGCCGACGCGGCAGCCCAGGCAGTCGGCATGCCCCGCGTGGGCGCCGGTGTCCCGGGTGCGCCAGTCCCAGTCGGCTTCGGGCCGGGGTCCGCTCGGCTTGCCCCATCCGGCGAGATGCAGCAGCCAGGTGACGATCCCGGCCACGACCACGGCACCCAGGCCGAGCCAGATCCCGGGGGCCCAGGCCGCGCACACGGCGGCGCCCGCTCCCGCGAAGCCCAGCAGGGCCAGGGTGGTCCCGGTCCAGCCGGCCACCGTGTGGCCGAGGTCTACGTGGCCGTGCGCGCTCATGATTCTCCCTGGTCCGACCGTCAGCAGTACGCTCGAGAGCGTGAAGCTTATTTCGCGAGGTAAGCATCTCACTCACTAAGTAACTTAGACCCTAAGGAGTATTTGGGTGCAGGGCAAGACCCGCCCCCCGGCCACGGCCGGCGAGGCGATTGCGCGCATGGACCAGTACGTCGCCCTGGGCATCGTCGGCCAGCAGGAGGTGGCGCAGCTGCTCGGGCTCAACGTCACCGACCTGACCTGCCTGGGGCACATCCTGGGCGCCGGGGAGACCCCGCTCGCCGCCGGTGATCTCGCCGGACTCCTGGACCTGACCACCGGAGCCGTCACCGGGGTGCTCAACCGCCTCGAACGCGCCGGATACGCGCGGCGCGTCCCCGACCTGGCCGACCGGCGCCGGGTCCGGGTGGTGGCCGACCCCACGGCCGCCGCGCGGGTCATCGCCGTCTACCAGCCGATGTACGACCGGCTGGCCACCCTCTTCGCCGACTACACCCCCGACGAGATCGCCGTGATCGCCGACTGGTTCGGCCGCGCCGCGGTCGAGATCCGCGCCCACTGTGCCCAGGTGCGGTCGGGGGAACTGACCGCCGGGGAGGTTTAGGCCCCGCTGGTACCATGGGCGGTTGACCATCTTCTTCTTTCTTCCCCTCCTTCTTTCTGCTTCGAAAGGTCCTGCATGAGGAATCCGTCAGCTCATGGGCGCTTCGGTGTGAAGGGCGGTGCCAAGGCCGGTGCCCGAACCCCCGCCAAGGCCGCCCGGACCCTCGGCCCGCAGGGTGAGTTCACGATGCACGCGCCGAAGGAGCCCGCGCTCGCGCCGGTGAAGTCCTTCGCCGAGCTCGACCTGCCCGCCCAGCTGGTGGAGACCATGGCCTCGCTGGCCGTGACGGAGCCGTTCCCGATCCAGGCCGCGACGCTCCCGAACGCGCTGGCCGGCCGGGACGTCCTCGGCCGCGGCCGGACCGGCTCCGGCAAGACCCTCGCCTTCGGCCTGGCCCTGCTGGCCCGTACGGCGGGGCAGCAGGCGGACCCGAAGCGCCCGCTGGCGCTGATCCTCGTACCGACGCGCGAACTGGCGCAGCAGGTGACCGAGGCGCTGGAACCGTACGCCGCGGCCCTGAAGCTGCGTATGGCCACCGTGGTCGGCGGGCTGTCCATCGGCCGTCAGGTGAGCTCCCTGCGCACCGGCGCCGAGGTCGTGGTGGCCACCCCCGGGCGGCTCAGCGACCTGGTGGGGCGGCGGGACGTACACCTGGAGCGCGTGAAGATCACCGTGCTCGACGAGGCCGACCAGATGTGTGACATGGGCTTCATGCCGCAGGTCACCGAGATCCTGGACCAGGTGCACCACGCGGGACAGCGGATGCTGTTCTCGGCGACCCTGGACCGAAATGTGGACCAGCTCGTCCGGAAGTACCTGAAGGACCCGGTCTCGCACTCCGTCGACCCGCAGGCGGGCGCGGTGTCCACGATGGACCACCACGTGCTCCACATCCACGCGGCCGACAAGGTCTCGGCGGCGACCGAGATCGCGGCCCGGGACAACCGGGTGCTGATGTTCCTCGACACCAAGCACGGCGTCGACCAGTTCGTGAAGCACCTGCGGGCCATGGGCGTACGGGCGGAGGGCCTGCACAGCGGAAAGTCGCAGCCGCAGCGCACCCGGACCCTGGCGCAGTTCAAGACCGGGGCCGTCACCGTCCTGGTCGCCACGAACGTCGCGGCGCGCGGCATCCACATCGACGACCTCGACCTCGTGGTCAACGTGGACCCGCCCGCCGACCACAAGGACTATCTGCACCGGGGCGGCCGCACCGCCCGGGCCGGCGAGTCCGGCCGGGTCGTCACCCTCGTCACCCCGAACCAGCGTCGGGACATGGTCCGCCTGCTCGCCGACGCCCGGATCCGGCCGACGATCACGCAGGTACGGTCCGGCGAGGCCGCACTGACCCGCATCACCGGCGCCAAGGCTCCCTCCGGGGTCCCGCTGGCGGGTTCCGCGCCGACCGACGCCAAGGGCAAGCCCTCGGGCTCGGACCTGGCCTTCCGCGGCATCGGCACCCGCCCGGGCCGGGGCAAGGAGTCCCGCAAGACGATCGAGGCTCGCCAGCAGGCCGAGGCCCGCCGCGCGGCCCGCGTGCGCCGGGGCGTCTGACCCGGCCGGGTACGCCTGAGCCTCGTAAGCCTGAGCCGCGTAGGCCTGACCCGCGTACGCCGCGCCGACCCCGGACCGGATCCGGTGCGGGGAACGCGTCAGCCTGCCGTTTCAGCCCCTGCGGCGGCGGTTGCGAGCCACGATCGCGCGGGTGACCACGGGCGGGAGCAGGTCCTTGGCCAGCTTGCGCCAGCGGGCACCGGGCCTGCGCGGGGCGGGCTTGCGCGCGGCGGCGGGAGCGGGCGCCGGCGGCGCGGGGTGCAGCGGCTGCGGGGGCGCCGGCGCGGCCACGCCCTCGTCCCCGATGCGTACCAGGGAGCGGCCGTCGATCACGTCCACGCCGTGCCAGAGGTCGGTGCGCTCCTCCAGCCACGCGAGCAGTGCCGCCTGGTGGGGCGCCGGGTCGCCCCAGGTTGCGTAGAGTTTCGAGGCCGAGACGCAGATGGGGTGCAGTTCGCCCGTGACCACGGCGGTCCAGACGGCGGCCGCGACGCCGGGACAGTGCGCGGAGCGGTAGTCGTCGAAGACCACCACGGCGTCCGGTGTCGCGACGAGACGCGAGGACGCGATGTCCGTGACGACGTGCTCGTAGAGGTGCGAGGCGTCGACGTGCACGAACCGGCAGCTCGTCGGCTTGACCCGGTCGGCGACGACCGACGTGGGGGCTTGGATCAGCGTCGGCAGCGTCTCGTGGAAGGCCAGGTAGTTCGTCTCGAAGCCGCGCCGCGTGAGCGTGGGGTAGGAGCTGCGGTTCTCCGCGACGTTGAAGTCGTCCGTCGCGGGCGAGTCGAAGAGGTCACAGACGGTGAACGCCTCGCCGGGCCGGAGGTACCGGCCGAGGAAGATCGCACTCTTGCCCATGAAGGCGCCGAGCTCCAGCAGGTCGCCGAGCTGCCCCTCGCTGCTGTTCTGACGCGTCAGGAACCAGTCGAAGAGCACTTGGTCGTACGCCGAGAACCAGCCTTTGACCTCGTCGTACGTGGTGGGCACGGGCGGGGTCGGCTCACCGTCGGGGGGCGTGACGGAAGCTTGTGAAACGTGCGGCACGGAGAGTCGTCCTCCAGCGAAGTGGCATCGGTTTTCACGCTGATACCCGGCCGGGTAACGGCACCTTACGCCCTGGATGGACGTGTGACGAGATGTAAACGCGATCATCATGTGATTCCGGCTTCCCTGCGCATCCCGTGCGGTGTCCTCGGGTCTCGGGCCGCCGGCGCGACGCGCA
This sequence comes from Streptomyces sp. BF23-19, assembly GCF_041106355.1. Taxonomy (NCBI): domain Bacteria; kingdom Bacillati; phylum Actinomycetota; class Actinomycetes; order Kitasatosporales; family Streptomycetaceae; genus Streptomyces; species Streptomyces sp. BF23-19. The sequence goes on from NZ_JBGBPT010000082.1 coordinate 14,847, forward strand.
TGCGCCGGGTCCGGGCCGTGGTCGCGGGCAGGTGCGGCGCCTCGTACCCGTCCGGGACCAAGGGTGTCTTGTCGACCACCGCTCCCTGATCCGCATCGATCGGCAAGACACCCCCGAGGCCGGGCCGCCGGCAACTGCGGTACGCGGAGCCGGAGATGGGGGAACCGTCGCGCTCTCGGCCGTCCCGCGCGTCCGATCAGCGGCCGGCGCCGCGGGACGGACCTCCTTCACGCGGCCCGGTCAGCCGAGGGGCTTGCCGTCGGAGCGATCCTCGTCGTCCTCGTCGGCGGCCCGGTAGTGGTAGGCGTCCCACCAGTCGTCGTCCTCGTCCGTCCGGTCGTCGTCGTCCGGGTCGTCGTCCTCGTACACGACACCGCGCCACCTGCGGTCGTCGTCGGCGCTCCGGCGGACGTGCACCCGCTGCCGCTCGTCCAGCGCCGCGAGCGCGGGATGGACCTGCCTACGGGCATGGTCCCCCAGCGGGTCCTCGCACGCCGTGCGCGTGCGGACCGCCCGGTCGGCGCGTTCGGCGAAGCCGAGCGCCGCGAGGCCCGCGGCGGCCACCGCGGAGGCGGCCCACTCCCGGAGGCCGTGCGGGTGCGCCGGCACCAGCAGCACGCCCGCCACGCACCAGAAACTCACCAGCAGGACGATCCCCACGCAGCCACAACAGTCCAGCAGCCGCCCCCGGTCGTGCGTCGGCGTCGGCGTCCGCGGGATCCGGGTGATCCGGGGCAACAGGGCGTCCCGTTCCCGTGCGTACGCGCTGCGCCGGATCAGGTACTCCGTGTCGTACCGGCCGATGCAGCCGATCGACACCGGCTCGGGGTCGTACCGGCGTAAGGCTTCCAGCAGGGCGGCGGGCAGCGGGTGGCCGGGCGGCATCCGGCCGGGGTCGCGGCCCGCCTCGGTCAGCCGCGCGACCCCTTCCCCGTCGATGTCGAGGTATTCGCCGAGGAGCAGCTCGGCCGCCGCCGCCTCGGTCTCCTCGGACCTCAACTCGGCGGCGTGGTACGGCTCCAGTTCCAGGCCGGAGACCAGCCCGAGGACGACACGCCGCAGCCGGGCCCGACGCCACCACCGCAGGCCGATGACCGCGTACACGGCGGCGGCCACGGTGAACGCGGATACGGCGAGGACGAGTTGGAGCACGTCCCGAGGCTACGTCCGCGAACGTCGGGGCGAACACGTAATTTCCGGCACACCGCTCGGCTCAGACCGGTTCCTCGACCAGCCCGAAGCCTTCGCGGAACCGGCATCACCCCGGGCCCCGGCCCGAGGCAGCCGATCGGTGCGCGTCGGTCCGCGTCGGTGCGCGCGTGGGATCATGGCTCCGTGGTGACGGACGCGCGGTGGGAGCGGATTCGGGAAGGCCTGGTCTTCGGGCAGGTGTTCAGGGGCACGGTCGTCAAGGTGCCGCGTCCCGGTGCGATCGGGATCTTCGTGGACATCGGCCTCGACGTCGGAGGCTTCGTCGATGTCCTGCTCCTGCCGCGACGGAGCGAGCTCTGGCCGGCCGAAGGCACGGTCGGCGATTTCGAGATCTGGTGGGCGGACGACCGGAAGCAGATCCGGCTGAAGCCTGCCGACCCGCGGTACCTGACGGCGGACTTCGCGAACCTCGCCGCGAAGATCCGGCCCGGGTGGCTGTACGACATCGGTCGCCCGGTCCGTTCATCTGGACGATCGGCACCCGATGCAGCCGACACTCCGACACCGGATCCCGAGAAGCGGATGCCGCCATCGGCGTCGATCGCCGGTCTACCGGCCGATCACGCGCCGCCTCCCGTCGGAAGCCGGAGGTGATCGGTCCGCTGCGGAGGTCCGGAGGAAGATCCTCCGCCGCCGGCCGGGGCTGACGGTTCCTCTTGCTCGACGACGACCGCAGGCTGATCGCGAAGAGGCATGGTGACCACAACCGGCCCGGTTTCGCCCTCCAGACGTGCACGGTCCGCTACATCGGGCTGTTTCTCGAGGACCGCCGGGCGGTGCCGGGGCCGGTGGTGGCCTGCGGCCGCTGCGCGGCGAGGTTCGGGGGCGATTGTGGCGGTCGGCGGGTTCGGCGGCCGGCTGAGTGGTGGGATGTGCGGACGACCCGGCCCGCTGTTGCGGGGCCGGGCCGTTCGCGTGTTGGCTGTCAGGCGAGGGCGAGGAAGAGCTTTTCGAGTTCTTCCTCGGTCATGGGGGCCTGGTTCTCGTCGGCGTTGTTCATGCACTGGCGCATGCCGCTGGCGACGATTTTGAAGCCTGCGCGGTCCAGGGCCTTGGAGACGGCGGCGAGCTGGGTGACGACGTCTTTGCAGTCGCGGCCGGCTTCGATCATGGCGATGACGCCGGCGAGTTGTCCCTGGGCGCGGCGCAGACGGTTGAGGACTGCGTTGACTGCGTCGTCGTCGACTTTCACCGGTGCCTCCTGGCCTTGTGTGCTCTTCCCCATGGTACCCCAGGGGGTATGAGTTCGGGGCGGGTCAGCGGTCGCGGAGGGCGGCGAGAGTGCGGTCGAGGTCGCCTTGGCGGGGGCGGTTGTGGGGAAGTCCGGCGAGGACGGCGGCGATGCCGCAGGTGTTGGTGAGCGCGGAGAAGACCAGGCCGCCGGCGATGCCGGCGGAGGCGAGGCGGAAGGCGGGGCGCAGGCGGCCGAGCGCGAGGCCGGTCAGGACGACGGCGCCGGCGGCGAAGCGAACCTGGCGTTCCATGCTCCAGGCGCTGCGGCCCCCACCTTCGGGGCGGTGGAGGGCATGGCCGCCTGCGGCCCAGGCTCCGGTGCCGCCGGCGAGGGTGGCGGTGGTGACGCCGTGGGCGGCGAGGGTGTGGCAGGCGTTCTCGGAGCGCGCGCCGGAGGCCCAGACGACGAGGATGTCGCCCCGACCGGCGGCGTCGCGGATGTCGGGCAGGGCCTGGTCGAGGTGGTCGAGGGGGATGTTGAGGGCGCCCGGGAGGTGGCCGGTGGCGTATTCGCCGGGGGTGCGGACGTCAAGGACGATCAGTTCGTGCAGGCGGCTGCGTGCCTGGGCGGTGTCCAGGGTGCGGGGGCTGGTCATGGCGCGGTGGTCCGTCCTTTTTCTTCGTGATGCCCTGATACGGGAACCGCAATACCCCGGGGGGTATTGGCAGTGGTGTGGGTGGTGCGGTCGTGGCGGGGGTGTCAGTGGAGGGCGTCGGTGAGCATGAGGGCGGCGACGGCCAGGAGTGCGGCGGCGAAGATCCGCTGGAGGGTGGGGCCGGAGATCTTCCCGGCGAGGCGTTTGCCGTCCCAGGCCCCGAGGATCGCGGCGCCGGTGAAGGGGGTGATGACCGCCCAGTGCAGGGGGGTGTGGGCGCCGGCTCGGGCGGTGAGCGCGGCGAGGGAGTTGACGGTGATGACCAGGAGGCTGGTGCCGACGGCGGCCCGCATGCGCAGTCCGAGGACGGAGACGAGTGCGGGGACGGCGAGGAAGCCGCCGCCGACGCCGAGGAAGCCGGTGACCGCGCCGAGTCCGGCCCCGGCCCCGGCGGCCCGCGCGGGGCGGACGGGCTTCGACTGCCGGTCGGTGGCGGGGGTTCTGAGCATGGCCGCGGCGGCGAGGGCGGCTGTCGCGGCGAAGGCCGCGGTCAGGGCGGCTTCGGGCAGGCGACCGGCGAGGAGGCCGGCGGCGACGGCGGGCGGGATGCCGGCAGCCGCGAACAGGGCGCCGGTCTTCCAGCGGACGCTGCCGGAGGTGGCGTGCGCATAGAGGGCGGTCGCAGAGGTGGCGGTGACGATGATCAGCGAGGCGGTGGTGGCCGCGGCCGGGGTGAAGCCGAGGAGGTAGATCAGGGCGGGGACGGCGAGGACGCTGCCGCCGCCTCCGAGCGCCCCGAGGGCCAGGCCGATGACGGCCCCGGCGGCGAGGGCGAGGAGGAGGGTGCTCACGCTATGCGGCCGCTGCTTCCGCGCTCGTCCACGACCGGAAGTGAGGCAGACGCCCAGGCGTTCATGCCGCCCTTGACGTCGACGGCGTCGGCCCCGCGCCCGACCAGGAGCTTGACGGCCTGCTGGGAGCGGTGTCCGGAGCGGCAGATCACCACCAGCGGGCGCCCGTTCGCGGCCGGGGGCAGGTCTTGGCCGGTGAGAAGCCGGGAGAACGGGGCGTGGACGGCGCCGGGGGCGTGCCCGGCGTTCCACTCGACCTGCTCGCGTACGTCCAGGAGCACGGCGTCGCCGGAGGCGGTGCGCTCGCGGGCCTGGGCGGGGGTGACGCGGGGGGTACCGCGACGGAAGAGGAACATCCGTCTTCCTTCCGATCTCAAGGGGGGGGTGGGGCGGTGGGTGGTTTCAGTGACCGGCGCCGGTGCCGGTACCGGTGGTGGTGGTGAGGGGGAGACCGGCGTCGGTGGCGGCGTCGAAGGAGTCGTCGACGGCGACGACGTCGCGTCCGGCGGCGTCCAGGAGGGAGGCCGCGATGCCCGCGCGCATCCCGCCGGCGCAGTGCACCCACACCGTGCCGGGCGGGACCTCTGCCAGACGCCGGTGCAGCTGGTGGATGGGGATGTGCGCGGAGCCCTTGATCCAGCCCTTGGCGCGTTCGGAGTCGCGGCGCACGTCGAGGACGACGTCGGGGTAGGGGTCGTGGGCGGCGAGTTCGGCGAAGGTGGCGCGGGGGAAGGAGCGCGGGGTTGCGCCTTCGGGCATCCAGTCGCGGGGGCCGCCGGTGGCTGCGGCGGCGGGGCGGTCGATGCCGACGCGGGCCAGTTCGCGCCGGGCGGCGGCGAGCTGTGCGGGTGACTCCGCGAGGAGGGTGACGGGCTTGCCCCAGGGGATCATCCAGGCGAGGTAGGTGGCGATCTTCCCCTCGGCCTCAAAGTTGAAGGAGCCCGCGAGGTGGCCCTCGGCGAACGCGATCCGGTTGCGCAGGTCCACCACCCATTCCCCGGCCGCCAGGCGCCCGGCGATGTCGGCGGCGTCGGCCGGCGCGGGCTCGGTCAGGTCCACCGGGGCGGGGCCCCGGGCGTTGGCGGGGCCCATGTGGGCGTAGTAGGTGGGCACGTCCTCCAGGCCGGCCAGCAGCCCGGCGACGAAGGAGTCGACGTCCTTGACCAGGGCGTCGTTGCCGCCCTTCTCCTTGCCGATGGTGGTGGCGTCACCCTCGGACTGTGAGGAGGAGCAGAAACTGCCGAAGCCGTGGGTGGGCAGGACCGGCGTCTCGTCGGGGAGCTCGGCGGCCAGCCGGTGGGCGGAGGCGTGCTGGGCGCGGGCCAGCGCCTCGGTCAGCCGCGGCTCGACCAGGTCGGGGCGGCCCACCGAGCCGATCAGGAGCGATCCGCCCGTGAACACCGCCACCACCGCCCCCTGCTCCTGGAGCACGTAGGAGGTGTGGTGCGGGGTGTGGCCGGGGGTGGCCATCGCCCGCAGGGTGACGCCCTCGTCCACCTCGACGGTCTCGCCGTCGGCGACCGGGGTGCGGGCGAACGCGACACGGGCCTGGGCGGGGACGAGGTAGACGGCGCCGGTGAGGCGCGCGAGGTCCAGGCCGCCGCTCACGTAGTCGTTGTGGACGTGGGTCTCCGCCACGTGCGATATCCGCACCCCCCGCACGGCGGCCGCGGCCAGGACCCGGTCGATGTCGCGCGGCGGGTCCACCACCACCGCGGTGTGCGCGCCGCCCGCCAGGTAGCTGCGGTTGCCGAGGCCCTCGGTCTCGATGGTGTCGATGAAGAACACGTGGTTGTTCCTTTCGGCTGAGATTTACCCCCGGGGGTATATTCCGAGCCTAGCATGGGTACCCCCGGGGGTATTTTTGACGGCAGGGAGGACCCACTCCTCGGCGACGGCTACCTCACCTGGCGCCCCGCCGCCCAGCACCGCTGACCGCATCCCGAGAGCCGGAACCGGCAACACCCCCACGGCCGGACACCCAGACAGTGGCATCGGTCCCCGTGCTGCTCGAACGGGTCCAACAGGTGGCCGGACGAGCCGGTCGCGATCACCGCCGGCAGCGGGCAGACGGCCTGGGAACCGGCGGACACGGCGGTGCTCGTCGGACAGCGCCCCGGCGGCGGCCCCGCCCCCACCACACGCATCCGGACGAAGGCGCGTTCCGAGGTACTCGTCCGCATCGTCGACCGAAGGACCGCCGTGGAGCTCTCACGCATGACCGGACCGGGCGATCGGCCGACCGGGCCCCGAACCCACGGTTCAGACCGCGGTGCCGCGCCGCAGGCGTTCGGCGGCCGCGTTGCGGACGCGGCGGGTGCGGGCGTCGGCGGCCAGCAGGGTCAGGGCCTCGTACGAGGTCAGCAGGCGGGCCGCGGTGCGCTGGCACCAGTCGGAGGCGGCGGTGAGCTCCTCGGCGGACCAGGCCTCGCCGCGGGTGACGGCCTCGAGCAGGTTCCACTCCCGCAGCCGGCGCTCGGGGAAGGCCCGGCCGGCGAGGGCTACGGCCATGGCTCGGGACCAGGCGGGGAACTCCTCCTCGGCCAGCAGTTGTACGGCCCGCCGGTCGAGATGGGTGACCACCGCGCTCTCGGCCATCACCCGGTCGGGATCGCGCAGCACGGCGGCCACGACCTCCGCCTCGGCCTGCGCGCCCGCGCCCGCACCCGGGCCCGGAGCCGCGGCCAAGGACTCCAAGTGGCGGGCGTAGCGCCAGTGCTCGGGAGGCTCGTCGGCGTCGGGGCCGTTCATCGGGGCCCGCGCCGGTATGCCGGTGGCGGGTCGCTGCTCGTCGTTTCCTCTCCCCATGGCTCCCATTCCACACGACCTCCATCGGCGGCCGGCGGTCAGGGTGCCGTCAGGGGCCGTTCAGCGGTGCGGGGCCCGCATCAGGGCCTCCGCACCGACCGGTCGGTAGCCCGCGGCCCGAAAGGCTCGGACGCTGCGCGCGTGGCCGGTGGCCTGCCGGGAGCGGACCGACTGCCCGTCGGCGTCCGCCCCGTGGCCGTCAGACCTGCTCGAAGTGGAAGGACTTGATGAAACAGTCGCGGGGTTGGCCGATCGCGAAGAAGATGCAGTCCACCAGCGACTGCGCCGTGAGCGGGTCCTTCGCCGTACGCGGAGCGCCCTCCCAGGACTCCGAGAGCGGGTCGTGGTTGTCGAAGTCCGGCGGGTAGAGGGAGATGACGCGGACGCCCTGGTCGCGAAGCCTGCGGGAGAGGATCTCGGTGAAGCCGGCCTGGGCGCTCTTGGCGGCGTAGAAGGCGGCGTGGGCGTCGGACCGGTGGTGGCCGGTCTCCCCGCAGCCGGAGACCATGGTGACGATGTCCGGCTCGGCCGACTTCAGGAGCAGCGGAAGGAAGGCCTTGGTGGCCAGGACGGTGCCGGTGGCGCCGGAGGCGAGGGTGTCGGCCACGTCCTCGTCGGAGGCGGACAGCAGGTCCGTGCCGTGCTGGTAGCGGGAGCCGTTGTTGACGAGCACGTCGATGCGGTCGGCGCGGGCGGCGACCGCGGCGGCGAACTCCCGTACGGAGGCGGGGTCGGTGAGGTCGCAGGCGTACGCGTGGACGCGGTTCGCCTCGTGGCCCTGGGCGCGGATCTCCTCGCGGACGCGTTCGGCGGCTTCGAGGGTGCGGGCGGAGAGGTGCACCTCGGCGCCCCTGCCCGCGAACTGGAGGGCGAGGGTACGCCCGAAGTCGCGGCCGGCGGCGGTGATGACGACGCGGTGGTGTTCCAGTGCCATGTCTGCGCTCTCTCCCCGCTCCTGATTCTTGGTATGTACACATGATCTCAGATGCGTGCGGGCACAGGGGCCGGGTCGGGGGAACCGCGGAGAGCCGGGCCGTTCGGGGCGACCGGGGGCGCGGACGCGGACGCGTACCGGCTCTCCGCGTCACACCTCAGCCCTCGCCCGTCTCCGGCTCCCCCTCCTGGTCCGCCTGCGGCAATGGAGCCCCGGTCTCCAGCAGGGTCTTGAGGCTGGACGCGAGCATCGGCCAGGCCCGGCCGCACATGCCGATCAGGGTGCCGCCGGGTTCGAAGTCCTCGTGCAGGATGGTCAGCCGGGCGAGGGTGTCACCGACGGGCTCGATCTCGTACGTCACCTTCGTACGGCGCTCCTTCGCCAGTTCGGCCCGCAGTTCCTCACCGATCCCGACCGAGGCCGCCCACTGCGGGGTGAAGGTGTGCCAGGTGTAGGAGAGCAGGCGGTCCGGGACGCAGTCGAGGACCACCTGTTCGGGGTCGCTGGTCCGGGCCCCCCGCTCGACCCAGTCCATCGGCGAGCCCACCGCCCAGTCGGTCTCGAAGCTCAGGCCCCAGTACCGGCGGGTGAAGGCGGGCTCGGTGAGGGCCTGCCAGACCCTGGCGGGATCGGCCTGGATGTACAGGGTGTAGGTGATCGCGCTGTCGCTCATGGCCCCATGCTGCGGGACCGCGGACCGCGGACGCCGGATTTCCCGATCATGGCGGTGGTCGCGGGGCGGGGCCGTACGCCGCGCTTCGGCGGCGGTCAGCAGGAAGTTTCCGCACCAGCCGGGCAGCAGGGCCGCGCGCTCGGGGCCGAGGGCGTGGAACAGCGCGCTGACCGGGCACGCCGCCACGCCGCCCAACGGCGGCGGGCCCGCGGGCAGGCGCGGTCGGCCTCGATGGCCGCCACCGTCCGCGGCGCGAGGTCCGCGATGACGGAGTCCTCGTGGCAGCTGATCGACCAGGCGCTGGTGAATCCCATGCCCTCGACGGTAGGCGGCGCCACCGACACCTCACCGCCGGGCCCCCTCGGGGAGTTCGGTGGGAGGGGTGCGGGTGGGGACGGGGAGGCCGAGGAGGGTGCGGGCCGCGTGCACCGCCGCGAGCTCGTCGTCGCCCGCCCGCCCCCAGTCGCTCAGTTCGCGGATCTGTTCCGGAGTGGCCAGCAGGCGTGCGTACTCCGGGTCCGCGCCCGGTGGGAGGCCGATGAGGCGGGCCGCGGTGCGGGCATGGACGCCCTGCTCGCCGTGCCGGTAGCCGAGCGGGGCGGCGTCCTGCGTGGAGCCGGCCGTCGGGGGCGGGAGGTGCGCGGCGCCGGTGGCCCGGGAGATCAGCAGCAGAACCCGGCCGTCGGGGGCGAACAGCCATGCCGACAGGTCCTGTACGGCCAGCCGCTCCGGAACCGGGCCGGGGTGCCAGGCACCGTGCAGCGGGATCCGCCGGGTGCGCAGGACCCCGAGTCGGTCGAGGGCGGTCGGCGCGGTGGGGCGGCCGTCCTCCAGCAGGGCGGTGCCGGAGCCGTTGACGCGGGCGCGCAGGGCGGACAGTGCGCGGCGGGCGTCGCCGGGGTCCATCAGGTCGGGCAGGTCGGCCGGTTCGGCGAACTGGATGCCGGTGATCTCCTGGGCCGGGAGACGGACGGCCTCGATCCGGTCGGGGGTCCAGGTGCCGCCGTCGTAGACGTGCAGGATCTCGCCGGGGAAGCGCATCTCGGGCGGGAAGCCGGGGGTGTCGGCCGGGATCCAGTCCACGGCGAGGCCGCGCGGGTAGCGGCCGTCGACGCCGAGTTCCTCGCGCAGTTCGCGGGCGGCCGCCTCGGACGGTGCCTCACCGGCGTCCACGGCCCCGCCGGGGAGCAGCCGGTCGGCGCGGTAGTCGACGCTCTGGACGAGGATCCGGCCACGGGTGTCGGTGACGAGGACGACGGCCGCGGTCCAGACGGCGGCCCGCGAGGCCCCGTACTCCGCCGGGGTCATCCAGGTCCCCGTCCGCTCCCGCTCGCCTTCGTCGATCGCGCCCTGGTCGGTCAGCTGCGGCATCGGACTCCGTTCACCGTGGGTGGACCCGCCGGACTGTGCAACAGCGGGCACGGCCCCCGGGTTACGGCGACCGGCCCGCCCGCACCGACACCCCGCTTCTTTGCCGTCCCTATACCTCCTTATTACTTGGTTATGTACGTCCTGGTACGTTCCGGATGCGGACTGGCGGTGTGAAAACCGTCGGTCCGACCACTTCTCACCCACCGCACCCACCGCACGCACCCACCGCACGCACGCACCGCGCGCACGCACCGCACGCACGGACCCAGGAGAGACCCCCAGATGCGACGCGCCTCCCCCACGGGCACGGGATCCGGAATCGGCACCCGGCCTCGCGCAGACGACCTGATGGAGGCCGAGGAGGGCGTCGAGCGGGAGACGACGAAGACCCGTCGCACCCCGCGCGACCGCGTGACGTGCGGCGCGTGACGGGCCCCGCCGCGAAGGCGGCGGCCGGGGGGTCCGGCCGGCTCGCCGGAGTCGACGCCGTACGCGGCCTGGCCGTCCTCGGCATGTTCGCCGTGCACGTCGGCCCCGGCCCGGAGCCGGAGGGCGCCGGTTACCTCCTCGTCGCGGCCGACGGGCGCGCCCCGGCCCTCTTCACCCTGCTCGCCGGCTTCTCCCTGGTCCTCGCCCAGCGCGGGCCGGACCCGGCGCAGCGCCCGGCGGGCTGGGCGCACCGCTGGCGTCCCCTGCTGATCCGCTGCGCGCTGCTGGCCGTACTCGGCCTGTGGCTGGCCTCGTTGTGGCCCGGGATCCTGGTCATCCTGGCCTTCTTCGCCGTGTACTTCCTGGTGGCCGAGCCCTTCACCCGGCTGTCCACCCCGGTGCTCACCGCCGTGGCGGCCGCGTCGGTGGCGGTGGGCCCGCTGCTGTCGTTCCTGCTGGGCCCGGTGTTCGGCTACGAGGTGTCCGGGCGCGGCCTGGTCCCCGAGGCTGCGGACCTGGCCGGTTGGTCCGGGCTGGGCCGCGTGCTGTTGGAACTGCTGCTCACCGGGGCGTATCCGCTGGCCACCTACTTCCCGTACGTGCTCGTCGGGATGGCCCTCGCCCGGCTGTGCGACGTGCGGGTGCGGTCGGTGGCCCGGCGGATGACGGTGTGGGGGACGGTGGCCGCCGTCGCCGGGTACGGCTCGGCCTGGCTCGCGAGCCATGTGTTCGGCGCCCGGCAGCGGCTGCTGGAGACGATCGCCGTCCATCACCCGGAGGCCCTGTCCGCGGCCGACCCCGTACGGGAGGTCCTGGCCGGCCAGTACGGCGCCGTGCCCAGCACCTCCTGGTACTGGCTGCTGGTCGCCGATCCCTACAGCCAGACCCCGCCCGAGACCCTGGGCAACGCGGGCGTGGGCTGCGCCCTCATCGGCCTGTGCGCGCTCGCGGCGCGGCACGGGGTGGGCGTGCGTCTGCTGCGGCCGCTCACCCTGCTCGGGGCGATGGCGCTGAGCGCGTACGTCGTCCACGCGCTGGTGCTGGCCGGTCCGGCGCACGGCGCGGCGTCCTGGTCGGCCTGGCTGGCCTTCAGCGGCGCGGCCCTGGGCCTGACCTGGGCCTGGCAGCGGATCTGGGCCGACAGCCCGCTGCGCCGCGGCCCGGTGGAACACGTGCTGCGGCTGGCCACGCGGGGGCGCGGCCCGGCCTGAACGCGCGCCATCACCCGTCCGTGTGACGGGGTTCGGCTCGCGCGGCGCCGGTACGGCAGGGTGGGCGGATGCAGCTGCGCCGCGCCCTGCCCCTGACCCTTGCCGCGCTCGTGTTGGCCACCGGGTGTGTGACGGTGCGTCCCGTCGCTCCGACGGACGCGCCGCGGGCGGCGTCCGCGGCGGACCGTACGCAGGCCAGGCAACCGGCACCCCTCGCAGTGCCGTTGGGCCCGCTCCCGACCTCACCCGATCCCGCCTCGCCCGCCTCGCCCGCCTCGCCCGTCCGGCCCGCACCGCCCTCGGTCCCGGAGGCCGGGCCGGCGCCCGTTCGGGCCGCGGCCGAGCGGCCGCATCGCCCGCGCCGCGCCGAGGCGAAGCCCCCGCACCCCCGGCGACCCGCCCGGCGGGCGAAGCCGGCGGCGCCCGCGCAACCCCGCAAGCGGCCGCCGACGGTGGCGAAGCCCCGTCCGGCGCCGCAGCGTTCGTACGACATGTCCGCCCTGTGCGAGGCGGCCAAGGGCACCGTGCACCCGTCCATCGTGGCCCTCTGCCGCTGAGGGCGTCATGGTCCGCCCGCACGGTTCGGGTCATGTCCGGGCAGGCCGCGGAGATACCCTCGGAGCCGCGGAACGGACGACACGGGGAGCCAAGAGCATGTACGACGCGGGGCCGTCGGCGGTGGATGCCGTGCGGGCGCTGAAGGAGCTGGCGCGGGAGCGGCCGGACGAGCTGGAGCTCTTCGAGGGGTTCACGGACGCGGAGTTGGACGGCTGGGCCGTCGCGGTGCCCGAGGAGGTACGGGGCGTTCTGCGGGAGATCGGCGGCCTGGAGACCGAGGACCACGAGTACCGCTTCGGGCCCCGCGGCCGTGAGGTGTTCGCGGACGGCTGCTGGACCCTGGGCGAGACGGACTTCGGTGAGGGTTCGCTGATCGTGGGGGTCGGGGCCACCGGCTGGGGGCCGGTCGTGGCCGTCAACCCGTGGGGGTCCGACCCGGATGTCACCGTCGAGGCACCGGACTTCACCACATGGCTCGCCGGGTTCGCCGAACGACTCGCCGACGGGGTGGCGGACCGGCCGAGAGGCACGTTCTCCGTACCGGCCACCTCCACCGTGGCACTCGCCGAGGCCGACGAGGCAGGTGAGGCAGGCATCGGGGTCGATCGTGAACTCGCCGCCCTCGTCGGCCGCGGCGACCCGCTCACCGATCTCGTCGACCTGCACGGCCTGCCGGGCTACCCGTGCTCCGTGGACTGGGAGCCGTACTTCTCCACCTTCCACAACACCGCCGACACCGGAAGCAGCGAGGTCCAGTTCGAGATCGTCGGTGAGGGCCGGGCCCTCCTGCTACGCAGCGTGGTCAGCGGGGACTTCCTCGGCCGGGCCGTACGCCGCCACCGCGTGCCGGCCGACGCCGCCCGGCGTGCGGTGGCCGAGCTGCGGGAACTGGCCGACAGCTGCCCCGACTTCGTCGTGCTCGAGGCGGGCTGCGCCGACTCCGACATGGACGGCTGGTCGGTCCCGGTCCCCGAGGACGTCCGGACCGTGTTCCGGGAGATCGGCGGGGTGGCGATCGCGGGACTTCCGGCGCTGCGCCCGCTGCCCGGGGCGCCGGAGCACGCCGTGGAGCCCGAGCTGCACCGCATGCTGGGCGGCGACGGCTCGTACTGGCCGCTCGCCCGGATCGCGTACGGGCGCAGCCACGCGCTCGCGCAGATCCGTATCGACCCGGCGACCGGCCGGTGGGGCTACGTCGTATCCGTACCCGGCGACGGTGAGAGCCTGCGGACGTACCCGGAGTTGGCGCTGCTCGCCGAGTCCCTGCCGGATCTGCTGCTGACCTTCGCGCGGCTGGCCCGGCGGGCGGCGGCGGGCCCGGACTTCGCCGCGCGGATGGCCCGGGACACCCGGTGGCTGTTCCCCAACACCGGGGAGCCGTGGCCTCGGCCCGCCCCGGTCGGCGAGTGGGTCGGCTCGGCGGACCCGCTGCTCGCGGCGGCCACCGAGCTGCCGGACGGGACGCACGCGGCGGACCTGCGGGCCGTGCCGATCCCGAGCGACCTGTGCTTCTACCGGGCGGCCGGCTGGCCGCACGCGGCCCGGCTGGAGCGGCTGCACTTCGCGGCGGCGGGCCGACTGGCCGCCGCCGTGCCGGTTCCGGTGCCGGCTCCCGAGCCCGTGCACGTGCCCGTCGTGGGCTGACGGCCGCGCGGACTCGGGACCGGTTCATCCGACCGGCCCCGGCCCGGCTGCCCGGGGGTTGCGGGCGGGTTCGCTTGGATGGGCCGGGCGGGGCCCGACCGGAGCCCCGTACAACCCTCCGCCTCAGGGAGTCGCCATGATGAAGATCGCCCTCTTCGGTGCGAGCGGCACCATCGGAACCCGGGTGCTGCGCGAAGCACTTCGGCGTGGCCACGAGGTCACGGCCGTCGTCCGCGATCCGGCGCGGCTCCCGGACGCCGGGAGCGGGACCGGGGCCGGGTCGCTCGTCGTGGTGCGCGGCGATGTCCTCGATCCGGCGTCGGTGACCCCGGCGGTGGCCGGGCACGATGCGGTGGTCAGCGCCTTCGGACCCGGCCGCGGGGACCCGGCCGCCCTCGTGACCGCCGCGAAGTCGCTGGTCGACGGGGTGCGGTCGCTCGGTACCGATGCGCCTGCGCCGCGGGTGGTCGTCGTCGGCGGGGCGGGGTCGCTGCGTACCCCCGGAGGTCCGGCCGTCTGGGACGAGCCCGGCGTTCCGGAGCCTGTCCTGGCCTTGATGCACGCCCACGGGGACGCCCTGGACTTCCTGCGGACCGTGCCCGTCGAGCAGGTGCACTGGACCTGTCTGAGCCCGGCCGCGCAGATCGAGCCGGGCGAGCGGACGGGCACCTACCGGCTGGGGCTCGACGACCTGGTGGTCGACGAGGAGGGCCGGAGCCGGATCTCGACGGAGGATTTCGCCGTCGCCCTGGTCGACGAGATCGAGCGCGACGCGCACGCGGGCCGGCGGTTCACCGTCGCCCACTGAGCGGCCGGAAAGGCCTGCGGGAGACCTGCGGGAGATCTGCGGGAGACGTGGGGGAAGGCTATATGGGTGGAGGCGTCCGCTCAGGTTACATACAGTGACCAGGCACCCGATGTCGAGCAGGAGCGGATCATGCGCATCCACTATCCCCGTACGCCGCACCTGCCCTGGTCCCCCGGGGCGACGGCGGACGACGTCCGGGCCGTCGGACTCGCAGCGCTGGCCGGGCGCGAGGTCGTCGTCACGGAGAAGCTCGACGGGGAGAACACCACCCTGTACGCGGACGGCCTGCACGCCCGCTCCCTCGACTCGGCGCACCACCCCTCGCGGGCGTGGGTCAAGGGCCTCCAGGGCCGGATCGGCCCCGGGATCCCGGCCGGTTGGCGGGTGTGCGGGGAGAACCTCTACGCCCGGCACTCGATCCCGTACGAGGACCTGGACAGCTGGTTCTACGGGTTCTCGGTGTGGGACGGGGAGCACTGCCTCGACTGGGACCGGACCGTACGGTTCCTGAGCGGCCTGGGCGTGCCCACCCCGCGCGTGCTGTGGCGGGGCATCTTCGACGAGCGCGCGCTGCGCCGGCTGAAGCTCGACACGGCGCGCCAGGAGGGGTACGTCGTACGGACGGTGGCCGGTTTCGCGCTCGAGGACTTCGGGCGGTGCGTGGCCAAGTGGGTGCGGGTCGGCCATGTGCAGACGAGTACGCACTGGATGTTCGCGCAGGTCGTGCCGAACGGGCTCGGTCCGGCGGCCCCGTTGTGGGCCGTGCGCTCGGGGGCCGAGGCCGACGTCCTGGGTCTGTCCGCCGCCCTCGGGCCGAGCGGGACCGACGCCACCGACACGACCGACGCCACCGGTGCCGCCGACGCGGAGGAGGTCGCCGAGGCCGTGGCCCGGATCGACGGGGCGGGGCGGACCGGGGAGGACCGGCTGGCCGGTGTCCTGGCCGCCGTGCTCCACCGCGAGCCGCGGGCCCGGATCGCGGCGCGGCTCGCGGCCGGTCCGGTCGGGATGGGGATCGCGCGGCGGGTCTGCGACCTGGTGGGGCTGTACCCGTACCTGCAGCGGTCGTTCCCGGACGAGGACCGGCGGGCCGGCCTGGTCCGGATGGCCGCCGCGGCCGATCTCGGCGTGCTGCACGCACTCGCCGGGGCGCTGACGGACGGGCCGGCGGCGCGGGAGTGCGTGGAGTGGTCCGCACTGTGCGCCGAGGAGGCGGGGCTGCTCGGCCCCGATCCGCTGGAGGCGCTGCGTGGCGGGCTGAGCGAGGCGCTCGCCGGGCTGGAGTCCGGGGCCGCGGACCGCTGCTGGGCGGAGGCCCGGCGGGCGTTCGGGCAGGGCAGGATCTCGGGATCCGCGGTGGAGGAAGCCGTGGCGGCGACCTGGCAGTGGCGCGAGGGAACGTTTCCCCGGCTGGTGCAGCTGTGTGGGCCCTCGGGCAGCGGGAAGAGCACCTTCGGCCGCGAACTGCCCGGCGTGGACACGTACATCAGTCTGGACGACCTGCGCACGGCCAGGGGGTCCCGGGCGGACCAGGGGGCCAACGCCGAGGTGTTGAGCGAGGGCCTGGACCGGCTCGACGCGGCGCTCGCCCGCGGCGGGACGGTGGTGTGGGATGCCACCTCGCTCACCGACCAGCAGCGTGGCCTGGCCGGTTCGGTCGCCCGGCGCCGTGACGCGCTGGTCACCCACGCCGTGGTGCTGGTGGAGGAGGCGGAGTTGGTGCGGCGCAACGGCGTGCGCCCGCATCCGGTGCCCCCGCAGGTACTGGCCTCGCAACTGCGCCGGTTCAGCCCGCCGTACGCCGGTCGGGCGCACCGTACGTGGTACATCGGTGCGGCCGGGGTCGTCGAGGACACCGCCGGTGGCCTCGCGGCCGGGCCCGCGGACACCGGAGGGCAGCAGGGACAGGGGCGGGCACAGCGGCAGGATCAGGAACAGGGGCGGGGGCCGTACTGATGCGTACCAGCGAGGAGCTCTACCACCAGGTCCGCTGGGACTCCCGGTTCGATCCGGCGCGGTTCGTGCTCGGGCTGCTCCAGCGCGGGGCCGCGCCGAAGCGGGTCCCGCTGCCCTCCTTCGTGCCCGGCGGCGACATCCCCTGGCACCGGGTGCTGTTCGTCGAGGCGGACGGTGAGCTGGTGTGGGACCGGGCCACGGGCGTGGACCGGATCGATGTCACCGCGGCGGGCCGGGTCCGCGATCCGCGACTGCTGCGGGCCCCGTTCTTCACCGCGCGGACCCCGCACGCGTGGGACCCGGCGGGCGGCGGCGCCTGGCGGCCCGCCGAGCCGGTGCCCGGGGGCGGGGGCGGGGGCGGGACGGCCGCCACCGTCTCCTCGGTACGGCTGCTGACCTGGAACACGCTCTGGGACCGGTACGACGCCCCGCACATCGCCACCGCCCGGCGCCGGCCGCTGCTGCTGGCCGATCTCGCGGCCGCCGATGCCGATGTCATCGCGCTGCAGGAGGTCGAACCCGAGCTGCTCGGGATGCTGCTGGCGGCGCCGTGGGTACGGGCCTCCTACACCCTCGGTACGGATCCGGGCGGCCGGGACGTCGAGGAGTGCGGGCTGCTGGTGCTCAGCCGGCTGCCGGTGCGGGAGGCGGGGACGCACCTGTTCCGCCCGCACAAGGCCGTCACCGCCGTCACGGTGGACACCGCGGCCGGCCCCCTGGTCGTCGCGAACACCCACCTGACCAGCGACCACACCGAGAACGGGGACGTGCGGCGGGAAGCCGAACTCGCCCGGCTCGCGGAAGGGCTCGGCGGCGTCGAGGCCGGGGTGGCACTGCTGGGCGACTTCAACGACGGCCGGCACGGCGCCGAGGGGCCCGCGGCCGCGCTGGGCATGCGGGACGCCTGGAGCGACGTACACGGGGCGGCGGACGACACGCCGACCTTCGACCCGGCGGCCAATCCGCTGGCCGCCGTGGGCTCGCTGTCGGGCCGGGCGGCCCGGCTGGACCGGATCCTGTTGCGGTCCACGGCCGCCCGGGTGGCGCGGGCGGCGCTGCGTGGCGACTCGCCCGCACCGGAAGGGCTTTTCATCTCCGACCACTTCGGTGTGGAGGCGACGGTGGAGTTCGGGGAGCCGGGCGATGCTCCCGCGCGCCTCGACGTGCCGGCGACGGCGCGGACGGCGGTGGCATGGCTGCCGCCGGCCCTGCCGGAAGCGGTACGGGAGCTGCGCCGCACGCTCGACCCGCAGGCCGGGCGCTGGCCCGAGCACGTGAACCTGCTCTTCGGCTTCGTGCCGGAGTCCTCCTTCGCCGAGGCGCTGCCGCTGCTGGCGGAGGTGGCCGCCGCGACCGTGCCGTTCCCCGCCCGGCTGGAGGGGGTGCACAGCTTCGGGCACCGCGAGGACGCCACCGTCTGGCTGGATCCGGCGGCGGCCGGTGAGGCGCCCTGGCAGGAGCTCCGGCGCGCGCTGGCGGAGCGGTTCCCGGGCCGCCGGGGGCGGACGGGCGAACAGGGCGGCTACACCCCGCATCTGACGCTGGGGCGCAGCCAGGACCCGCAGCGGGCGGTCGCGGCCTTCGCTGCGCGGCTCGGCGGCCCGGTGGCCGCGCGGGTAGGGGAGTTGGCCGTGCTCTCGCGGCGCGGGGACGGGCCGATGCGGGTCCGGGCGACGGTGGCGCTGGGGACGGGTGAGGTGCGCTGGGAGCCGGAGATCGTGGAGCGGCCCGCGCCCGCGCCCCGGGACGGGGCCGCGGAGTCGGTCACCGCGCGCGTCCGGGCCGCCCTCGGCGACGGGCGGGTGCACGTGGCCGGGTCGCGCCGTATGGGCTGCGCGCTGCCGGAGGCCGATCTGGACCTGGTGGCGGCGCTGCCGGGCGGCCCGACCGATGTGGCGCTCGTACGGGACCGGGTCGCGGCGGCGCTGCCCGAGGCGGGGCGGTTGCGCGAGGTGACGGGGGCGCGGGTGCCGGGGCTGCGGTTCCACGCCGGCGGACTGTCGGTGGATCTGGCCACGGTGGCCACCGGCGCGCTGGATCCGGCGCACGCGGTGGCCCGGCGGGCGGAGCTGGGCGAGTCGGCCGCGCTCGCCCTGAGCGCGGTCGGCGACGCGGATGCGGTGAGGGAACGGGTGGGCGCGGAGCGGCATGCCGCGTTCGCCGGGCTGGCGCGGCGGGTGAAGGCGTGGGCCCGGGCCCGGGGGCTGGACTCGGCTCCGTTCGGCGGGCTGCCCGGGCTGGCCTGGGCGGTTCTTGCGGCGCGCACGGTGGAGGAGGTCGGGGCGCTGCCGCCCGACGCCCTGCTGCGCGAGTTCTTCGGCAGGTGGGCCGCCTGGGACTGGCGCGAGCCCGTATCGCTGTCGCCTGCGGGGGCGGGTGCGGGTGCGGGTGCGGGTGCGGCGGAGGGTGGGCCGGGTGCGGTCACGGTCCTCACCCCCTCGGAGCCGGTGCGCAGTTGCACGGCCCAGGTCGGGCCCGGCCTGCGTGACCTGCTGGTCCAGGAGTTGTACACGGCCTGGGAGCTGCTGGAGTCCGGTCCCGCGGACCGCAAGTGGGTCCCGGGGCCGCCGCCGCTGCACCGTCGGCACGCCGCCTGGGCGGTGGTGACCGTACGGACGGCCCCCGAGGGGGAGTTCGAGGGGACCCTGGGCCGGGTGCGCGGACGGCTGCGGTCCCTGCTCGGGGCGCTGGAGGAGGCCGGTGTCACGGACGCGCACGCCTGGCCCCGCCCGTTCGAGTCGGGCCCGGCCCTGGCCCGCTACGCGATCGGCCTCGGTGCCACTCCCCCGGACGCGACGCGCCTGGCCGCCCTGGCCGGCCCCTGGCGGAGCGGACTGCCGGGGGTCGAGGTCTCCTGGGCGGCCGGCGGTGAGGTGCCGGACCTGGCATGACGGGTCGGGCGCGGGCCATGGTGACGGCCGCGGGCCACGGGCACGGGCGACATGACGGGTCAGATCTCGATGATGATCTTCCCCGCGGTGTGCCCGCCCTGGCTCAGCTCGAAGGCGGCCGCCAGTTCGCCCAACGGGAAGGTCTTGGCGACCGGCACCTTCAGCTGCCCACCGTCGGCGAGCCGGCCCAGTTCGGCCAGATCGCTGCCGACCGGGCGGACCCACATCCACTCGCCACCTGCGCCGAGCACGCTCGGGTCGGCGATGGAGGCGTGCCGTCCGTCGTCGTGGAGGACCTCCCGTGTGACGGCTCCGACGCCGCCGACGAAGTCCGCGACGACCGTGGGGCCGTCGGGCACGAGGGCCCGTACCCGCGCGGCGAGTCCGTCCCCGTACTCGATGGGCTCGGCGCCGAGTTCCCGTACCCGGTCGTGGTTGCGCGGGGAGGCGGTGCCGATGACCCG
Organism: Streptomyces sp. BF23-19; assembly: GCF_041106355.1. Lineage (NCBI taxonomy): Bacteria > Bacillati > Actinomycetota > Actinomycetes > Kitasatosporales > Streptomycetaceae > Streptomyces > Streptomyces sp. BF23-19. The sequence goes on from NZ_JBGBPT010000082.1 coordinate 34,486, forward strand.
GGCGCCCAGCGCACGGGCGATCTGCACGCCGAAGGAGCCGACACCGCCCGCGGCGCCGTGGATGAGGACGGTGTCGTCCTTACCGGTGCCGAGGCGGGTCAGCAGCTGGTAGGCGGTGAGCCCGGCGAGCGGGAGCCCCGCCGCCTCGGCCCAGCCGAGCGAGGCGGGCTTGTGCGCGAGGGCGCGTACGGGCACGGTGACGAACTCGGCGAAGGTCCCACCGTGCACGTAGTCCTTGCGGGCGTAGGCGATGACCTCGTCGCCCTCGGCGTATTCGGGGGTGTCGATGCCGACCCGCTCGACGGTGCCGGACACGTCCCAGCCGGGCACCACCGGGAAGACGACGTCCATCAGGGGGTCCAGCCCGCCCGACATGATCTTCCAGTCGACGGGGTTGACGCCGGCGCACTTGACCCGGACGAGGACCTCGCCCGGTCCGACCTTGGGCATCGGCAGCCGGGTCTCGGAGAGCACCTCCGTCCCGCCGTACGTCTCGTACGCCATTGCCCGCATGGTTTCCTGGCTGCTCCGGCCCGACTGGGACATGTACCCGACCTCTCCGTGTGCTGGTGGAACCCGCCCCCGGTTCATCCCACCATGCACGAAGCGCCCGCCCCACGAGGTGGAGCGGGCGCGGCGCGGCGCGGCGTCGCAGTGCGTCGCACGGCCGACGCGGGAGGGTCACTCGTACTCGGTGCCGCCCTTGCGGGTCAGGTACGCGGGGCTGACGGCCTTGGCGATGGCCCGGCCGCCCACGACCGGGCTGTAGCGCTCCGCCGACGGCCGGATGACCACGCCCTCCCGCAGGTGCACGGCCTTCCCGGATACGCTCTCGCGGCCGCTCGCCAGCTCCAGCACCTTGTCGAGCTCGTACGGGCCCTCGTACAGCCGTGGCACCAGCGGAAGCTCACCGTCCGTCAGGACGGCGACCGGGTCCAGCCAGCGCGTCTGCCCGTCGATCTCGGCGGAGACGTCGAAGACGGCGTATCCGGGCGGCGCGTCGGCGGTACGTACGTCGGTCCCGTACGAGAGGTCCTGGACGCCCTTGCCGTACACCTCGCCGAAGATCCCGACCCGGGTCGCGCCGAGGCGGTCGGCCAGGGCCGCGGCGACGGCCGGTACCTCGTGGCCGCGGACGGCCCGCCAGTAGAGGTTGCGCTCGTCCTCCTTGAGCGCCAGCCCCTTCGAGCCGAACCCCTTGGAGGAGACGTAGGACCGCTCGCCCTCGACCACGTACGTGAACAGGCAGGCGGTACCGTGCAGTTTCTCGGTGAGGACGACCGGCTCGCCGGGCTCGAAGATGTGCGGGTAGCGCTGGAGGTTCTCGATGTCGACCCACGGCATCAGGTCGGCGGCGGCCTCGACGTCGCCGTCCATGGTCGTGGGTATGGGCGGGGCCCATTTGGTGATGCCGAGCAGCTCCGCGAAGTCCGTCTCCTCCTTGGCCGCCCGGGCCAGGTCGACGTCGGCGAGCGCGCGCGGCCGGCACACCAGTCCTTGCGAGAGTTCGCCGCGGAGCCGGACCGCCTTGACCCGGTCGGCGGAGCCGCCGGCGAGCCGTCCGGTGAGGCCGAGCTCCTCGATCAGATCTGCGGGCAGCACGGCCTGTTCGGGGATGTAGATCGCGAACTCGCCCGTGCGGTAGGCACCCTTGGCGATCACGGCGCGGTAGAGGCCCACCTGGGCCAGCTCCAGCGCGTCGGCGTTCGGGTGCTCGTGGACGGTCAGTTCTTCGGCGGTCACGCGCAAGGTCGACATGGGACGGCTCCAACGGTGGTCAGGGACACGGACGACGCCCGGTGGTGCGGCGCGTCGGTGACGACCACTCTGCTTCTCGCCGTTTCCGCTGGTCCAGCGATTATCACAGTGTTAGCCTGCCCGCCCCGCTCCGGCGCCCCTCTCTCCGCGTCCCACGACTCACGACCCACGACCCACGCTCCACGTTCCGCGTTCCATGTCCCGCAGGAGGCTCCCATGTCAGCTCGTCCGGTCACCGTCGTCACCGGCGGCAGCAGAGGCATCGGCGCGGCGACCTGTCTGCGGCTGGCCGCGAACGGGCATGATCTGGCGCTCGGTTACACCCGTGACGCGGCGGCGGCGGAGGCCGTCGCCGAGCGCGTCCGGGCCGCCGGCGCCCGCTGTGTGACCGTGCGCGGTGACGTGTCCGAGGAGTGCGCCGTCGAGCGGCTCTTCGACATCACCGGCGCCGAACTCGGCAGGGTGACCGGGCTGGTGAACAACGCCGGGGTGACCGGCCCGCTGGGCCGGCTCGCCGACGCCCGCACCGAGGACCTGCGCCGGGTGGTGGAGGTGAACCTCCTCGGGTACCTGCTGTGCTGCCGCCGGGCGGCCCGGGACATGGCGGAGGCCGACGGCGGGGCGATCGTGAACGTCTCGTCCACGGCCGCCACCCTGGGCAGCCCCGGGGAGTACGTGCACTACGCGGCGACGAAGGCGGCCGTCGACGCGCTCACGGTGGGGCTCGCCAAGGAGCTCGGTCCGGACGGGATCCGGGTCAACGCCGTGGCACCGGGCATCATCGAGACCGATATGCACGCGGCGATGGGCGATCCGGACCGTCCGGCGAAGGCGGCGGCCGGCATCCCGCTCGGCCGGCCCGGCCGCCCCGACGAGATCGCCGGGGCGATCGCCTGGCTGCTCTCCCCGGACGCCTCGTACACGACGGGCACGGTACTGCGGGTCTCCGGCGGCCGCTGATCGCGGCGGGGCCGTCCGGTCCACGGCTCAGATCCAATGCCCCTGGCTGAACACCACCATGAAGAGCAGCAGCGCGACGGCGACGGCGGTGAGGCAGGAGCGTGCGAACGCCTTCGCCACACTGTGATCGTCCGGTGGGGGCGGGGGCGAACCCTGAGGGGGCCGCCGTGCGCGGCCGACGGTCAGCGCATCGCCGCCTGGGTGGCCGGGCCGTAGACGCCCGGGGGGTCACCCTTGATGGAGCGGTCGCGCTGCAGCTGGCCGACGCCGCGCTTGGTCTGACTGTCGTAGACCCCGGTGACGGAGACGTACGTGAACCCCTGTCCGTACAGCAGCTCCTGCAGGGCGCGCACCTCGGGGCCGGTGTCCCCCATCCGCAGCGTTCCGGAGGAGCTCGGCGGGCCCGAGGCCGAAGCGCCGGCCGAGGACGGCGGTTTCGAGCCCTGGCTCGCGGACGCGGTCGGCGCTCGGGAGGGCGTGGGCGAGGTGGAGGCGACGGGGGACCCCGCGGACGCGGTCGGCCCGGGTACGCCGGCCTCGGTGCCGGAGTTCGAGCTGCGCCCCCGAAGCATCGGCACGGACAGCTCGGCGGGTGCCCCGGCCCGGGGCGGCTGCGCGTCGGGGCCACTCAGCAGGAGCACCAGGGCGCCCACCACGGCGAGCGACAGCAGGGTCAGGACGGCGAACGGAAGCCGACTGCGCCGACCACGGACAACAGCCGGGCGCGGAGCGGAACCGGGACCGGGACCGGGACCGGGAACGGCCGCGGGCACGGCTACCGGGACCTCGGATTCCGGAACGTGTGCCGGGCCGGGGAAGGCGAGGGGGCCGGCCTGCGGCCAGGCGGGCGCGGTCGACCGGGGCGGTGGGCCCGAGGGGGCGACGTACGGGCGTACGAGCAGGTGGTCGTCGGGGACGATCCCGCTCTCATCAGGGTCCTGGCGCATGGTGGTCTCCCGGCGGGGACGGGGGCCGGCGCGGCGGTGCGGTGCCGGCCCCCACCCGGTCGGTCAGGCTCCGTGCCGCCGGGCGGCGGGAGCCGGGGCCGCGCCTACGGCCGCGGCGGCGCCGGGCAGGCCGAGGGTGCCGTGGGCGCTGTGGGCGCCGCGTGCCGGAGAACCGCCGATTCCGGCCGGGTCGATCGACGGGCGAACGAATATGGACATCTGACGTATCTCCGAAGTGCGGCTCACGCGGTGATTCTTGATCGGCGCACTCTTGCCCTCATGCGGGGGCCGGGTCAAGCCCGGTGTCCGATCCGCCCCTGTCCATCCGATCTGTCGGGCGTGCGGCGGATCGCCGTGCCCCACACGGTGGCGGCGGCCACGAACATCAGGGCGGCCCCGCCGAGCGGGGCGGCGGGCTCGGAGAGGCCGTCCACGGCGAGTCCGCCGCACAGTGCGCCCGCCGCTATGGCGAAGTTGAACATGGCCACCATCAGCGAGGACGCGGCCTCGGGCGCCTCCGGGGCCGCCTTGATCATCCAACCCTGCACGCTCACCGAGACCCCTCCGTAGGCGAGTCCCCAGGCCAGCAGCAGCACGGTGCCGACGGCCGGTCCCGGCAGGACCGCGATCAACGCGAGGACGACGGTGAGGGAGGAGCTGACCACGAGCAGGGTCCGGTACGCGTCGCGCGGCCCGGCCAGGAAGTTCCCCGCGACTCCGGCGACGCCGTAGCCGAGCAGCAGGGTGCTGATGTACTCGGCGTCGACTCCGGAGACCTCCTGCAGGATCGGCCGCACGAAGGTGTAGGCGGCGAACTGCCCGGTCACCACGAGGAAGGTCACGATGACCCCGGCCCGCACGGCGCGGTTCTCCCGGAGCAGGGCGGGGAGTTCGGGGAAGGTGATGTGCCGGGTCGTCGGGAGCGGGGGCAGCAGCACGAGCAGGGCGGTCAGGGTGACGAGGCCGAGGCCGCCGACCGCCGCGAAGGCGGTGCGCCAGCCGCCGAGTTCACCGAGCAGGGTTCCGGCGGGGACGCCGAGCACGGAGGCGGTGGGGACACCGCCGAAGACGAGTGCGGTGGCGCGGCCGACGTGACGTTCGGGGACGAGGCGTACCGCGAGTCCGCCGGCGATGGCCCAGAATCCGCCGACGCTGACGCCGACGAGCAGGCGGGCCGCCAGGACGACGGCGAAGTTCGGGGCCAGGGCGGCGGCGAGGTTTGCGGCGACCATCAGGGCGATGAGCACGCACAGCACGAGGCGCCGGTCGAGCCGGCCGGCGCCGACGGTGACCAGCGGCGCGCAGAAGCCGGCGACCAGCCCGGGGGCGGTGACCATCAGGCCTGCGGTCCCGTCGGAGACGCCGAGGGCGGCCCCGACGGGGGTGAGCAGCCCGACGGGCAGCAGTTCGGAGGTGATCAGGCAGAAGATCCCGAGCGAGACGGCGCAGACGGCCGCCCAGCCCCTCCACGGAGCGGCACCGCTCCCCGGTGCGGGTCGGGCCACCGGCGGGGAGACGGACTCGGAACCGGAACCGGAACCGAACTCGGGACCGGAACCGAACTCGGGGCCGGACTCGGGACCGGACTCGGGACCGGACTCGGGACCGGACTCGGGACCGGACTCGGGACCGGACTCGGGACCGGACTCGGGACCGAACTCGGGACCGAACTCGGGACCGAACTCGGGACCGAACTCGGGACCGGACTCGGGATCCCCGGTCGGGCCGGACTCGGGGGGCGGCGCGGGATGGTTGCCGGGCGCGGCAGCTGAGGTCATGGATCGGTACTCCGTACGGACGGTCGGCGGGCAGGACACGGCACGGGGAGCCGGGGGTCGCGCCTCCCCCTTCACCCGTACTGCCGTTCCAATTTCCCACACGCCCCGACCATTCCCACCGGGCCGGTGTCACCCGCACGCGTGAGAGGGGAACCGGGCCGGCCCGGCCGTACGGCAAGGTGGTCGGATGCAGTTACGTCGGGCCGTGCCCCTCTCCCTCGTCGTGCTCCTCGCGAGTACCGGCTGTGTCTCCGTCGGGCCGCAGGATTCGGCGCCGGCTCCCGTACGGGGCTCCGTGCCGCCGGCCGAAGCACCCGAGGTCCCCGCACCCCTGGCCCTGCCGCTGGGGGCGCTGCCCGGGGCCGCCGCGCCGGCGCCGGACCCGGCCCAGGGCCCGGACGCCCACCGCGGGCCGGCCCCGAAGGCGGCCCCGGAACCCGAGCCCTCGCGCGAGCGGGCCCCCGCGAAG
>NZ_JBGBPT010000083.1:0-40135 GCF_041106355.1 Streptomyces sp. BF23-19
CCTCGGCCGCGCTGGCCGTCGTGGCGGCGGCCGTGGCGGCCCGCCGCCTCCGGCGTACGGCCCGGCGCAGCCGGTCCCCGCCCCGCCCCACGCGAAGCGGCGGGAACGCCGGGACCGGGCGGGCCGGCGGACACGCGGACGACGTCGCGCACGCCGCCGGAGCGGCGGGGAAGGTGCGGGAAGCGGAGGAAGCGGAGGAAGAGGGGGAGACGGAACGAGCGGAGCAGACCGAAGGGACCGCGGAAGTACGGGACATGACGAACACCACCAGACCGAGTGAGTTGCTGTGCCCGGACCCGGCGCCCGGACACCTCCCACGATCCGACCTCACCGGGAATCCCGCCGAGGCCTGTGGGCGATCCCCAGCTTGTGGACAACTCCGCCACCCGTACGAGTCAGCCGGCGGCCGCCCGCACCCGCCGCAGCGCGGCCACCGGGTCCGCCGCCCGAGCCACCGACCGGCCCACCACGACGTGCGAGGCCCCGGCCGCGAAGGCGGCCCCGGGCGTCCCCGGCCGGGCGTGGCCGCCCGCCGCGTCCTCCGGCTCCAGGACCACCCCCGGCGTGACGATCAGCCGGTCCGGCCCCAGCAGCCCGCGCAGCGCCCCGGCCTCCCGCGGCGAGGCGATGACCCCGTCGCAGCCCGCCCCCACGGCCAGCCGGGCCAGCCGCAGCACCTGTTCCTCCGGGTCCGCGGCGACGCCGATGTCCGCGAGATCGCTCCCGGTCATGCTGGTGACCACCGTCAGCGCGAGCACCCGCAGCCGCGGGAACTCCCGCGCCGCCTCCACCGCCGCGGACAGGATCCCCGTACCGCCCATGGCGTGCACGGTCACCATGGACGCGCCCAGCGCGCCGGCGGCCCGGACCGCTCCGGCCACGGAGTTCGGGATCTCGAAGAGCTTCAGGTCGAGGAAGACCTCGTGCCCCCGCCCGACGAGGTCCCGCGCGAGCCCGGGCCCCGCGGCGGTCAGCAGCTCCAGGCCGATCTTGTAGAAGCCGCACGCGTCGCCGAGGCGCTCGACGAGCGCCTCGGCGGCCCGGCGGTCGTCGAAGTCGAGCGCGACGATGACCCTGGGGTCGGCGCGAGGGAGGTCGGAGAGAGGGCGGTCGGTGTTCACGCCGTCATTGTCGAGGTCACCGGTCGACAGGGACCTGGCAGGCCTCCGCGAAGCCCTGACTGGTCAGGCCGAAGGCGCTGTTGACGCGCGAGCGCCAGTTCTCCAGCGCGACCATCGCGGTGAGCTCGACGAACGCCTCCTCGCCGAGCCGCCCGATCAGTTCCCGCGCGAGCTCGTCCGTGACCGTCGGCTCGGTCTCCGTCATGGCCTCGGCGTACTCCATGACGAGCAGTTCCAACTCGGTGAACACCTCAGGGGCCTCCCGCCACCGCGGCACCCGCTCGATCTTCTCCGTCGGCACGCCCAGTTCGTGGCCCTCCCAGTAGCCGAAGTCCATGCACCACGAGCAGTTGATGCGGGCCGCCGCCGCCATCACGGCGAGATGCTTCAGCCCGGCGTCGAGCGCATTCCACTTCGCCACGCTCCGCTCCAGCCGGACGTAGGAGAACAGCACGCGCGAGTGGTGCCCGTAGGCCTGCCCGGGGTCGAGCACCTTGCCGTAGGTACGGCGCGAGTACCAGGCACCGATCCGCATGAGCAGGGTGCGGGGCGGGGTGAGCGAGATACGCGGCATGACAGTCATCTCCCTGGCCGGGGCGGTCTTGGTTCCGCCGTCATCAGGGAGGACCGGACAGCCCCGGCGGATGTGACAGCCGCCGGGCCCTTTTCTGAGCGCCTTCTTCGACGGGCGCCGCGGGCGCGATCCCCAGCGCGCCGAGGAGCCGCTCCGCGAGGTCCTCCGCGAAGACCTCGGAGCCGGTGAGGACGGCCCGCACCGCCTCCGGGTCGGCCGTCAGCCCGCCCGCGGCCGCCCAGTCGAGCGCGCCCGCCAAGGCCGCCTCGACGGGGAACCGGTCCACGGGTATCTCGTAGTCCTCGGCCGTGTCCCGGTTGAGCAGCGCCTTCCAGCGGCCCCCGGCGAAGGTGGCGCCCTCGACGAAGCCGACATCGCTGTCGAGATAGGCCACCGTGAGCACCGGCGCCCCGGTCCGCCGCGCCAGCGCCGCCGCGGCGCCGTCCGGCTGGTCGGGGTAGTACACGGCCGACCAGCCGCCACCCAGGTCCGCGTCGCCGTCGACGTCCGCGCACCCGGCCTCGGCCGCGAACTCCCGCAGCTCTGCCACCGTGGCTTGCGCCACGGCCATCCCGCCCCGATTTCCCATGCGGGCAGGCTAGGGGCCGCCACCGACAACCCGGCCGGGGCGTCCCCAGGGACGCCCCGGAGGGGGCTAAGGGAGCTCGATGCCCAGGTCCCACCCGTCGTGCGCGTGCGTGCACAGGCAGGCCCGGGTCTCCGTGGGCGGCAGGGCCGCCACCGCGTCGAAGAGGACCTCGCGCAGCCGCCCGACGTTCTCGCCGAACACCTTCAGGACCTCGGTGTGGGAGACGCCCTCACCGGTCTCCGCGCCCGCGTCCAGGTCCGTGACCAGGGCCATCGAGGTGTAGCAGAGCCCCAGCTCCCGGGCGAGGACCGCCTCCGGGTGGCCGGTCATGCCGACCACCGACCAGCCCGCCGCCGCGTGCCACCGCGACTCGGCGCGCGTGGAGAAGCGCGGTCCCTCGATGACGACCATGGTGCCGCCGTCCACCGGTTCCCAGTCGCGCCCGCGAGCCGCCGCCAGCGCCACGGACCGGCCCACCGGGCAGTACGGGTCGGCGAAGGTGGTGTGCACGACGTTCGGAACGGAACCTCCCCCAGAGCCTCCGGCCTGGGAGGGGCCCCCGGGCAGAAACTCACCGTCGAAGAAGGTCTGGGCGCGGGCCTTCGTACGGTCGACCAGCTGGTCGGGAACGAGCAGCGTGCCCGGCCCGTACTCGGCCCGCAGACCGCCGACCGCGCAGGGCCCCAGCACCTGGCGGACGCCGACCGAGCGCAGGGCCCACAGGTTGGCCCGGTAGTTGATCTTGTGTGGCGGGACGGTGTGACTGCGCCCGTGCCGGGGCAGGAAGGCCACCTGGCGCCCGGCCAGCTCGCCCAGGTAGAGGGAGTCGCTCGGGGGTCCGTACGGGGTCTCCACCTGGATCTCGGAGACGTCCTCCAGGAAGGAGTAGAAGCCCGAGCCGCCGATGACACCGATCTCTGCGTTCACCATGCGGTCCACCCTAAGGCCCTGCCGTGGGCATGCCGAAGGCCCCGCTGCCGTAGGGGCGGCGGGGCCTTCGGGAGAAGCGATCAGGCGGCCGACGTGGAGCTGCTGCTGCTCGACGAGCTCGACGACGTCGAGGAGGACGAGGCGGCGGGAGCGGCGGCAGCGGTCGACGTCGAGGACGACGAGGAGCTGGACGACGGCTTCGAGGCAGGGGTGCTGCTCGACGACGCGCCACGGCTGTCGTTCCGGTAGAAACCGGAGCCCTTGAAGACGATGCCGACCGCGGAGAACACCTTCTTCAGGCGTCCGTCACAGCTCGGGCACACGGTCAGTGCGTCATCGGTGAACTTCTGCACGGCCTCAAGGCCCTCACCGCACTCGGTGCACTGGTACTGGTAGGTCGGCACGAATTTCCTCCTGGCACTCTGACTCAATGAGTGCTAACGACGCTCCATGGTGACGTATTCCGGCGGATCAGTCCACCGTCACCGGCACGCGGTGACCGATCCCACGCTCGTTCACCCGGTCACGGGAGGCCGGCGAGGCGGTGGTGCGCGTGGTCGTCCGACCCTTCGCCGGGACCGTCACCCGGTCCGTGACCTGCGACGTCACCGGGGTGGTGGGCGCGGGCGCGGCCTCCTGCGCGGACGCGTTCACGATCCGGCTCGGGGCCTTCGGGGCGAGCTTCGAACGCAGCGCCAGCAGGGTGGTCAGCGCGAGCGCGGTGGCACCCATGGGCACCAGGAATCCGAACGAGGATCCGTGTGCGTCCGTCAGGCGGCCGGCCAGGATGACGGCGACGGCCTGACCGAAGGCGATCGAGCCGGTCAGCCAGGTGAAGGCCTCGGTCCGGGCGTTCGCGGGGACCAACTGCTCGACCATCGTGTAGCCGGTGATCAGCGCCGGGGCGATGCACAGGCCGACGACCAGGCCGAGCGCGCCCAGCAGGATCATCGAGTTCGCGGCCCACAGGACGGAGGCGGCGGCGGTGAGGCCGATGTAGCCCAGGATCAGCCGGCGACGCGGGCCGATCTTCCAGGCGATGGCGCCCATGGCGATACCGGCGATCATGTTGCCCGCGGCGAAGACGCCGTAGAGCAGGCCGTTGGCGCCGGGGTTGCCGATCTCGTCGGAGAAGGCGGCGAGCGAGACCTGCATGCCGCCGAAGACGGCGCCGATCCCGAGGAAGGCGAAGATCAGGACGCGCAGGCCCGGGAAGGACAGCGCGAACGCGCGCTTCTCACCGGTGGGCGACGGGGCGTGGGTCTTGGGCTGGCCGGCCCGCCGGGCCGCGAAGAGCAGGCCGCCGAGCAGGGTCAGCGTGGCCTCGGTGACCAGGCCGGCCGCCGGGTGGACGCCGGTGCACAGCGCGGTCGCCAGGACCGGGCCGACGACGAAGGTGAACTCGTCGGTGACGGACTCGAAGGCGGCGGCCGTCGGCAGCAGCGGAGAGCCCTCCAGCTTGGCGGCCCAGCGCGCCCGGACCATGGGCCCGACCTGCGGCACCGAGGCACCGGCAGGTACGGCGGCGGCGGCCAGCGCGAGCAGCGGAGCGTCCAGCAGCGCGAGCGCGGCCAGGCCGGTGACGGCGACGGAGTGCGCGAGGACCACGGGCAGCAGGACGGCGGTCTGGCCGTAGCGGTCGGTGAAGATGCCCATCAGCGGGGCGGACAGGGCCATGGAGATACCGGTGACGGCGGCGACGATGCCGGCGCTGCCGTAGGAACCGGTGGTGTGCTGGACCAGCAGCAGGATGCTGATCGTCAGCATGCCGAAGGGGAGTCGTGCTGCGAAGCCGGGGAGTACGAAGCCGAGGGCGCCGGGAGTGCGCAGGAGCTGCCCGTAGCCGGGGCGGGCGGACGTGTCGGTCGTGACCGCGGATGTCACGGCCTTGCCTTTCCGCTGCCTGGTAGAGCGTCCCCGTCTGCGGACGGTGCTCCGCCTTGTGAGCGGCCGCACCCGTACATGTGGGAGCCCCGAGAGCTGTCCTCTTGCGCAGAACCGAGTGATACCTGGGCGCCCACTACGGGGTGGTGCCACGGCCGCTTTGCGGTCGCGCCAGCTCTGCGTCAGGCAGAGTTGGTTCGATCTGGTGTGCCTTCATCGTACAGGGAAAGCCACTACCACGCCCTGTGAATTCGGTGACAGGGGGTGTCTTCACCTGGGATTAACGGCCGCTTCGCATGCAAAGAGCCCGGAAAGGCAGACATAAGCGGTCATAGCTCGGCGAATTCGGCCGAATTAGAACGACGCTCTAACCAGTTAGAGCAATGCTCTAACGCGAAACGGATCCGCCGGTGCCCAGCCATCCCGCGAGCTTGCCGCCCCGGGCCACCGCCCGCAGTCGCGCCTCCGCCGCGTCCCGGACCGGATCCGTGGCCACCACCAGCAGCTCGTCCCCACGGCGCAGCACGGTCGACGGCGCCGGTACGAAGCTCTTCGCGTCCCGGACCACCAGCGTGACCGAGGCCCCGGGCGGCAGCCGCAGCTCGCTCACCTCCACGCCGTGCATCCGCGAGGCCTGCGGGATGGAGAAGGACAGCAGGTGTCCGCGCAGCTTCTCCAGCGGCGCCGACTCGATCCCGAGGTCGAAGGCGCTCTCCTCGCCGCTCCCGAGGTTCAGCTTGCGCGCGAGCCAGGGCAGGGTCGGACCCTGCACCAGGGTGTAGACGACGACCAGCACGAAGACGATGTTGAAGACCCGGTCGCTGCCCTCGATCCCGGACACCATCGGGATGGTCGCCAGGATGATGGGCACGGCCCCGCGCAGGCCCGCCCACGACATCAGCACCTGTTCCTGCCAGGAGAGCCGGAAGGGCAGCAGGCTGATGAAGACCTCCAGGGGCCGCGCCACCATCGTCAGCACCAGCCCGATGATCACGGCAGGCCAGAAGTCGCGGACCAGCTCGTGCGGGGTGACCAGCAGACCCAGCAGCACGAACATGCCGATCTGGGCGATCCAACCGAGTCCATCGGCGAAGCCCCGGGTGGCCGGCCAGTGCGGCAGCTTGGCGTTCCCGAGCACCATCGCCGCCAGGTACACCGCGAGGAAGCCGGAGCCGTGCGCGATAGCGCCGGCCGCGTACGCCACGATGGCGATGGCCATCACGGCGATCGGGTAGAGGCCGGAGGCGGGCAGCGCGACGTGCCGCAGCCCGTACGCGCCCAGGAAGCCCACGGCCAGGCCGATCGCGGCGCCGATCGCCAGCTCCAGGGCGATCTTGCCGATCAGGACGTACCACTCGTCCACCGGGCCGACGGTCGAGAAGGCCACCACCAGGATCACGACGGGTGCGTCGTTGAAGCCGGACTCGGCCTCCAGGACGCCGGTGATCCGTGCGGGCAGCGGGACCTTGCGCAGCACGGAGAAGACGGCCGCCGCGTCGGTCGAGGAGACGACCGCGCCGATCAACAGGGCTTGGCGCCATTCCAGGCCGACCAGGTAGTGCGCTCCCGCCGCCGTCACACCCACGCTCACCGCGACGCCCACCAGCGACAGCATGACCGCGGCCGGCAGGGCCGGCTTGATCTCTTTCCACTTGGTGCCCAGACCACCCTCGGCGAGGATCACGACGAGTGCCGCGTAACCGATGACCTGGGTCAGCTCGGCATTGTCGAATACGACGTTGCCGATGCCGTCCTGGCCTATCGCGATGCCTATGCCGAGGTAGATGAGCAGGCTGGGAAGACCGCTGCGTGAAGAGATGCGTACCGCCGCCACGGCGACGAGCAGCACGAGCGAGCAGACCAGCAGAAGCTCATTGAGCGTGTGGACAGTCAGCGGGCGGCCCTCCTCAATGCGCCCGGCGGATCGATCCTCCCGGCGACAAGTTCGGCAAGTAGTTCGTTACCTTACCTAATCTTTGACGCGCCCTTTACGCGATAACCACATTGTGAAACGCCTGTTCGCCCCTGTCCTCGTCAGCTCCACCCCTGGCGGATCAACGAAGTCGGTCCTGCGCCTATGGTTGCTCCCAGCACTCCCAGGACCACCCTGCCCCTCTAAGGACAGCGATGCCCGCCAACGAAACCGCTCCTCCCGTCAAGAAGAAGGGACGACGCGCCCGTCTGATCGTGCTCGTCCTGGTCCTGGCTCTCGTCGCGGGCCTCGGCTACGGGGCGTACTGGAGCGTGGACGGCGTGCGCGCCTCCTTCCCCCAGACGACCGGCTCCCTCAAGGTGCCGGGCCTGACCGGGACCGTCGACGTCAAGCGCGACGCCCATGGCATTCCCCAGCTCTACGCAGACAACGACGACGACCTCTTCCGCGCGCAGGGCTTCGTGCACGCGCAGGACCGCTTCTGGGAGATGGACGTACGACGTCACATGACGTCGGGCCGTCTCTCCGAGATGTTCGGCTCCGGCCAGGTCGAGACCGACGCCTTCCTGCGCACGCTGGGCTGGCGCCAGGTCGCGCAGGCCGAGTACGAGACCAAACTGTCGGCCGAGACCAAGAAGTATCTCCAGGCCTACGCCGACGGGGTCAACGCGTACCTGAAGGGGAAGTCCGGCAAGGACCTCTCCGTCGAGCACGCGGCCCTCGAGCTCACCGACGACTACCAGCCCGAGCAGTGGTCGCCGGTGGACTCGGTGGCCTGGCTCAAGGCGATGGCGTGGGACCTGCGCGGCAACATGCAGGACGAGATCGACCGCGCGCTGATGGCGACCAAGCTCTCGCAGGCGCAGATCGACGAGCTCTACCCGCCGTACCCCTTCGACCGGAACAAGCCGATCGTCGAGGGCGGCAAGGTCGACGCCGGCAAGTACACCCCGCAGGGCGTCACGGGCACCGGCTCGGGCACCGGTACCGGCTCGGGCAGCGGCTCCGGCGGCGGCAACACCGTCGGAAGCCAGACCTCGACCGTCACGGGTCCCATCGGCGGCCCGGCCAACGGGCTGGCCGACAACGTCGCCGCCCAGGGCGCGACCGTGGGCCTGCGCACCCAGCTGACCTCGCTCGCCGACACCCTGGACAAGATCCCCGCGATCCTCGGCCCCAACGGCAGCGGCATCGGCTCGAACTCCTGGGTCGTCTCCGGCAAGTACACGACCACCGGCAAGCCGCTGCTCGCGAACGACCCGCACCTGTCCCCGCAGCTGCCCTCGGTCTGGTACCAGATGGGCCTGCACTGCCGCACGGTCTCGGCCCAGTGCCAGTACGACGTGGCCGGCTACACCTTCTCCGGCATGCCCGGCGTGGTCATCGGCCACAACACCGACATCGCCTGGGGCATGACCAACCTCGGGGCCGACGTCACCGACCTCTACCTGGAGCAGGTCAAGCCCGAGGGCTACGTCTACGACGGCAGGGTGGTCCCCTTCGCCACCCGCGAAGAGGTCATCAAGGTCGCCGGCGGCGACAGCAAGAAGATCACCGTCCGCACCACCAACAACGGCCCGCTCGTCTCCGACCGCAGCGAGCAGCTCGGCACGGTCGGCACCCGCGCCCCCGTCGCCAGCTCCGCCCCCGACCGCGGTGACGGCTACGCCGTCGCCCTGCGCTGGACGGCGCTGGACCCGGGCAAGTCCATGGACGCGGTCTTCAAGCTCGACAAGGCCAAGACCTTCGACGACTTCCGCAAGGCGGCCGCCGACTTCGAGGTCCCGTCCCAGAACCTGATCTACGCCGACAACAAGGGCACCAACGGCAACATCGGCTACCAGGCTCCGGGCCGCATCCCGGTGCGCGGCCAGGGCGACGGCCGGATGCCCGCCCCGGGCTGGGACTCCAAGTACGCCTGGAAGGGCGGCAAGGACAGCAACGCCGGCTACATCCCGCAGAGCGAGATGCCCTGGGACCAGAACCCGGCCCGCGGCTACATCGTCACCGCCAACCAGGCGGTCGTGGAGACCGGGACCGGCGCCGGCAAGTACCCGAACCTGCTGACCACCGACTGGGGCTACGGCGCCCGCAGCCAGCGGATCAACGACCTCATCGAGGCGAAGATCAAGGACGGCGGTCGGATCTCGACCGACGACATGCGCACCATGCAGATGGACAACAGCAGCGAGATCGCCGCGCTGCTGACCCCGATGCTGGCGAAGATAGAGGTCTCGGACCCGGGCGTGCGGGCCGCGCAGAAGCTGCTCGACGGCTGGAACTACAGGCAGGAGCCCGACTCGGCGGCCGCGGCCTACTTCAACGCGGTCTGGCGCCACATCCTCAAGCTGTCCTTCGGCGACAAGATGCCCAAGGAGCTGCGGATCGAGGGCAGCTGCATGAGCGTCGTCGGCAACGGCACCGGCCCGGCCGACGACCTCGCCAAGACGGTCCGCGAATGCGGCACCCGGGACGCCGACTCGGCGCAGCCCGACGGCGGCGACCGCTGGTTCGAGGTGGTCCGCCGCCTGGTCAAGGACGAGAAGTCGCCGTGGTGGAGCTCGCCGAGGACCGTGACCCAGCCGGCGGCCACCACCCGTGACGAGCTCTTCGCCCGGGCCATGCGGGACGCCCGCTGGGAGCTGACCGCCAAGCTCGGCAAGGACCAGTCCACCTGGAGCTGGGGCCGCCTGCACCAGCTGACGCTGAAGAACCAGACGATCGGCACCGAGGGCCCCGGCTTCATGCAGTGGCTCCTCAACCGCGGCCCGTGGGACGTGGGCGGCGGCGAGGCCACGGTCAACGCGACCGGCTGGAACGCCTCCAGCGGGTACGGGGTCACGTGGGTGCCGTCGATGCGCATGGTCGTGAACCTCAACGACCTCGACAAGTCGCGCTGGATCAACCTGACGGGTGCCTCGGGGCACGCGTACAACGCGCACTACACGGACCAGACGACGATGTGGGCCAAGGGCGAGCTGCTGGAGTGGCCCTTCGGCAAGGACGCCGTCGAGAAGGCCACGGTCGACACCCTGACCCTCAAGCCCGAGGGCTCGTAAGGGCCAGGGCGCGGATCAGGCCGTCACGCACTGAAGCGGCGCACCCCTGACGGGGTCGCCACCGCTCGTACGGGGTGGTCGTGCGGTTCCTCCGGGACCCGCGCGACCACCTCGTCGTCGTAGAGGAGCACCACCAGCGCGGGATGCGCCCCGGCGCGCTCCAGCCGCTCCAGCACCCGGTCGTACGAGCCTCCGCCACGGCCGAGGCGCATCCCGCGGCCGTCCACCGCGAGCCCGGGCAGCAGCACGGCGTCGGCCCCGGTGACCGCGTCCGGTCCGAGCGCGGGGCCGGTCGGCTCCAGCAGCCGCATCTTGCCCGGGTGGGCGGCCTCGGCGAGTGCGGCCGGGCCTTCGTACGCGGCCCAGTCGAGGTCGTTGTCGGGCAGCAGCAGCGGGAGCAGCACCCGCTTGCCTGCCGCGCGCAGGGCGTCGAGGAGGTCCCGGGTGCCCGGTTCGGTGCCGATCGAGACGTACGCCGCCACCGTGCGGGCGTCGGCCAGTTCGGGCAGTTCGCATGCCCTGACGGCGAGTGCGGTGGCCGCAGTGCGGCACTGTTCGGGGGACAAGGCGCGGCGCGCGGAGAGCAGTTCTCGGCGCAGTTCGGCCTTGGCGGAAACGGTGGGCGGGTTCTCTGCCACGAGGAAATCAAATATCCTTCCGAATCGGGGCATACCTGTATCTACCTGCTGTGGTTCCGCCCGGCGTTCGACGGAAGGCCACTATCGTTCGGGGCATGACTATGTTGCACCCCGTGATCAAGAAGGCCGTGATTCCGGCCGCTGGCCTCGGTACCCGCTTCCTCCCGGCGACCAAGGCGACCCCGAAGGAAATGCTCCCGGTTGTGGACAAGCCGGCCATTCAGTATGTGGTCGAGGAGGCCGTCGGGGCCGGGCTCGATGACGTCCTCATGATCACTGGGCGTAACAAGCGTGCCCTGGAAGACCACTTCGACCGGAACTACGAGCTGGAGTCGGCCCTCATCGCCAAGGGCGACGACGACCGCCTGAAGAAGGTCCAGGAGTCCAGCGACCTGGCCACCATGCACTACGTCCGCCAGGGCGATCCGCGGGGTCTTGGCCACGCGGTGCTGTGCGCCGAGCCGCACGTCGGCCGCGAGCCCTTCGCCGTCCTGCTCGGTGACGACCTCATCGACCCGCGTGACCCGCTGCTGCGCCAGATGGCCGACATCTACGCCCGCACCGGCGGCACCGTCGTCGCGCTCATGGAGGTCGACCCGGCCAACGTCCACCTCTACGGCTGCGCCGCCGTCGAGGCCACGGACGAGGAGGACGTGGTCCGTATCACCGGCCTCGTCGAGAAGCCGGACCCCCAGGACGCCCCCAGCAACTACGCGGTCATCGGACGCTACGTCCTCAACCCCGCGATCTTCGACATACTGCGGGAGACCGAGCCGGGCCGCGGTGGGGAGATCCAGCTCACCGACGCCCTGCAGAAGCTGGCCGCCGACGAGACCGTCGGTGGTCCGGTGCACGGCGTGATCTTCCGGGGCCGTCGCTACGACACCGGGGACCGCGGCGACTACCTGCGGGCCATCGTCCGTCTCGCGTGCGAGCGCGACGACCTGGGCCCCGAGTTCCGCACCTGGCTTCACCGTTACGTCACGGAGGAGATGTAGCACCTTGAGCAGTTCCGCACCGCAGGACACCGGCCACCGTCTGTGGTCCGTGGACGAGCACCTCGCGGACGTCCTCTCGGCCGTCCGGCCTTTGGAGCCCATCGAGCTCCAACTGCTGGACGCCCAGGGCTGTGTCCTGGTCGAGGACGTGACCGTGCCCGTCGCCCTCCCGCCCTTCGACAACAGCTCCATGGACGGCTATGCCGTCCGAACGGCCGATGTCCAGGGTGCGAGCGAGGAGTTCCCCGCGGTGCTGACGGTCGTCGGGGACGTCGCGGCGGGCAGCGGTGAGCTGCCCACCGTGGGACCCGGCGAGGCTGCCCGGATCATGACCGGCGCCCCGCTGCCGCCCGGTGCGGAAGCCGTCGTACCCGTTGAGTGGACCGACGGCGGCACGGGCGGCGGCGCGGCCGCCGGAATGACCCCGGCCAGCGCCGCCCCCGAACGGGCGAGCGGCGAGGTGCGGGTGCACCGCGCCGCCGAGGCACGGGCACACGTCCGCGCGCGCGGCAGCGACGTACAGGCCGGTGACCTGGCCCTCGCGGCCGGCACGATCCTCGGGCCGCCGCAGATCGCCCTGCTGGCCGCCATCGGGCGCGGCACCGTACGGGTGCGGCCGCGCCCCCGCGTGGTGGTCATGTCCACCGGCAGCGAGCTGGTCCAGCCGGGCGAGGCGCTCACGGCGGGCACCATCTACGACTCCAACAGCTTCGCGCTGGCCGCGGCCGCGCGGGACGCCGGAGCCATCGCCTACCGGGTCGGCGCCGTCGCGGACGACGCCGACACCCTGCGCGCCACCATCGAGGACCAGCTGATCCGGGCCGACCTGCTGGTCACCACGGGCGGGGTCAGCGTCGGCGCGTACGACGTCGTCAAGGAGGCGCTGTCCTCCGTCGGGCACTCCGACGCGGTCGAGGGCGACGGCGAGGACGTCGACGGCGGCCGGATGGACTTCCGCAAGCTCGCCATGCAGCCCGGCAAGCCGCAGGGCTTCGGCACGATCGGCCCCGACCACACCCCGCTGCTGGCGCTGCCCGGCAACCCGGTGTCCTCGTACGTCTCCTTCGAGCTGTTCGTGCGGCCCGCGATCCGCACCCTCATGGGGCTGCCGGAGGCCGAGGTCCGGCGGCCGAGCGTGCGCGCGGTGCTGAGCGCCGACAAGGCACTCGGCTCCCCGGCCGGCCGCCGCCAGTTCCTGCGGGGCAAGTACGACGCCGAGAGCGGCACGGTCGGCCCGGTCGGCGGATCGGGCTCCCACCTGATCGCCGCGCTGGCGCACGCGGACTCCCTGATGGTCGTACCGGAGGACGTCACCTCGGTGGAGCCGGGGACCGAGCTGGAAGTGATCCTGCTCGGCTGAAGTCGGGCCGGTGCGGGTAGCGTGTGTCGCACCACACAGGCTCCCCGGGAGCCCAGAGCGGAGCGGCGCAGCAATGAGTACCGAAAGCAGGCTCACCCACATCGACGAGGCCGGCGCGGCCCGGATGGTCGACGTGTCCGGGAAGGACGTCACCACCCGGACGGCACGGGCCAGCGGACGCGTCCTCGTCGCCCCGCGGGTGATCGAGCTGCTGCGCGGCGAGGGCGTCCCCAAGGGCGACGCCCTCGCCACCGCGCGCATCGCCGGGATCATGGGGGCGAAGAAGACCCCCGACCTGATCCCGCTGTGTCACCCGCTGGCCGTCTCGGGCGTCAAGGTGGACCTGCGGGTCGCCGACGACGCGGTCGAGATCCTCGCCACCGTGAAGACGACCGACCGCACGGGCGTCGAGATGGAGGCGCTGACCGCCGTCGCGGTCGCCGGCCTCACCGTGATCGACATGGTGAAGGCGGTCGACAAGGGCGCGGTCATCACGGACGTCCGGGTGGAGGAGAAGACCGGCGGCAAGTCCGGCGACTGGACGCGCTCGTGAACGCCCCGCGCGGCGGCGACGTGCACAGCCACAGCCACCACACCCCGGCCGAGCCGGCGGGGTCCCCGCGGACGCTGGGCCGGGCCCTGGTCGTCACGGCCTCGAACCGAGCCTCGCAGGGCGTCTACGCCGACAAGGGCGGTCCCCTCTTGGCCGAGGCCCTGCAGCGGCTCGGCTTCACCGTGGACGGCCCGCGGGTCGTCCCGGACGGTGACCCCGTCGAGCAGGCGCTGCGCGAGGGCGTGGCCGCCGGGTACGAGGTCATCCTGACCACCGGCGGGACCGGGATCTCGCCGACCGACCGCACCCCGGACGCCACCGCCCGGGTCCTGGACTACGAGATCCCCGGCATCCCGCAGGCCATCCGCGCCGAAGGCCTGGCGAAGGTGCCGACCGCGGCCCTGTCCCGGGGCCTGGCGGGCGTGGCCGGGCGCACCCTCATCGTCAACCTCCCCGGCTCGACGGGCGGGGTCCGCGACGGCCTCGCCGTCCTGGCCCGCGTCCTGCCGCACGCGGTGGACCAGATGCGGGGCGGCGACCACCCCGGACCGGCGGCACCCTCCGGGAGCGCGAGCTGAACGGCCCGACCTGGCCGGTGGTCCTGTCGGACGGCGATGTCACCCTCCGGCCGATAAAGCTGCGGGACCAGAAGGCCTGGCGCGAGGTCAACCGGCGCAACCGTGACTGGCTCCGGCCGTGGGAGGCCACGATCCCGCCGCCCGCACCGTGGGGGCCGGTGGTCCAGCGGCCCACGTACCGCCAGATGGTCCGCCATCTGCGGGCGGAGGCGAACGCGGGCCGGATGCTGCCCTTCGTCATCGAGTACCAGGGCCGGTTGGTGGGCCAGCTGACGGTCGCCGGGATCACCTGGGGCTCGATGTGCGCCGGCCACATCGGCTACTGGGTGGACCGCGAGGTGGCGGGCCGCGGCGTGATGCCGACGGCGGTCGCGCTGGCCGTGGACCACTGCTTCGGGAAGGTCGGCCTGCACCGGATCGAGGTGTGCATCCGTCCCGAGAACATCCCGAGCCGACGGGTCGTGGAGAAGCTGGGGCTGCGCGAGGAGGGGCTGCGCCCGCGCTATCTGCACATCGACGGGGCCTGGCGCGACCACCTCGTCTACGCGGTGACGGTCGAGGAGGTCCCGGAGGGGCTGCTGCGCCGCTGGCACCGGGCGCGCCACTCGTCGTCCCCGCCGAAATAGCGAGGACCACACCGAACACCGATAAGCGAATATCTGTTCGAATTAATGGCCTCGGGTAACCGATTCGCCCATAACCTGATCCGAAGAATCACAAAAAAAGTCCGTGATATCAGCGAGATCGTGCGACACACCGGCCCAATTGGCCGATCCCCTCGGCCGCGCCCCTCTACGGTGTGAGGTGTGAGCAGCAGCGGCCTCATCTACGCAGTCATTGTCGGGGCCTGGGCCGCCTACTTGGTGCCCATGTGGCTCCGGAGGCAGGACGAGCTGAACGAAGCCCGTCCGACGGAACGCTTCTCCACTGCCATTCGGCTGCTTTCCGGCCGGGCGGGAATGGAGCGCCGTTACGCCAAGGGGCTGCGTGAGCGCGGTGACGAGGAGGCGGAGCCCCAGCCCCACGCGGACCCGGACGCCGCGACGGAAACGGTTGATTCCGTCGACGCCGACGCCCGGTCCTTCGGCGTGCCCCCGACCAGGGCGGAGCCGAGACCGGCCACTGCCGAACGGGAGCAGCGCGCGGAGCGGGCCCGGCGCGAACAGCGCCTCCAGGTCCTCGCGCGCCGCCGGCGCACCACCGCGCTCCTCTTCCTGGTCTTCACCCTCGGCGCGGTCGTCGCCGCGGTGGGCGGCCTGCACTACCTGTGGGCGCCCGCCGTACCCGCACTGCTGCTGAGCACGTACATCGTGCACCTGCGGGTCCAGGAGCGGCGGCGCTACGAGTTCACCATGGACCGGCGGCGCGCCGAGGCGGCCGCGCGGCAGTTGCGGGAGAACCGCCCGAGCCGCCGCGAGCCCGAGGCCGCGTCGGGCAGCGAACCGGACCCTGCGCCACCGGTTTCCCCGCAGGAGGCCGGACGGCGCGCACTGGTCGAGCAGACCGATCACGCCGAGTGGGTGGACCAGCAGCGCGAGCGCGAACGCGGCCCCGCCCGCGGTGAGAGCTGGGAGCCCGTCCCGGTCCCGCTGCCGACGTACGTGACCGCCCCGGTGGCCCCCCGCGCCACGGGCCCGGCGGCCCCGGACGCCTGGAGCGCGACCCGCTCCAGCACGGCCGAGCCGACGGAACCCCGCCTGCGCGCCCAGCCCGCGGCCCCCAAGTCGGAGCTGGGGCCGGATCCGAAGGCCCAGACCACCCCGCGCCCGCGCGGCCAGGGCAGGGGACGCACCCCGCTGTTCGACCAGTACGAGGGCGAGGACCGCCCGCGCGCCGCGAACGAGTGATCGATGACCTGCGCGGACGCCCCGGGATATCGGTTTTGGAGCACCCGCGCGGGGATGCTAATGTTTCACACGTCGCAAGGGCCTGTGGCGCAGTCTGGTAGCGCACCTCGTTCGCATCGAGGGGGTCTGGGGTTCAAATCCCCACAGGTCCACAAACGACAGTTCGCGAGTAGCTCTCGGGAACGTCACGAGATCCCGTCCGGTCGAAAGACCGGGCGGGATCTCGGCGTTTGTGGGTCAGTGCGCCGCGTCGAGGCGGGTGCGCTGGGCCGGGGTGAGGTCGAGGTCGACCGCGGCCAGGTTCTCCTCCAGCTGGGCCACCGAGGAGGCACCGACCAGGGGCAGGACCGGTATGTCGCCGCCCATCAGCCAGGCCAGCACCACCTGGTTGACGGTGGCTCCGATCTCGCCGGCCACCTCACGGACCGCGCGCAGCCGCGGCTCGGTACCCGCGTGGTCGAAGCCCGGACCCAGCGGCTTGTCCTCGCGTACGTAGGCGCCGGCGATCAGCGGGGAGTACGCGACCTGCGTCAGCGACGGGTTGTCCCGGAGGTAGCTGAGCAGATCGCCGCCGACCAGGCCCTGGTCGCCGTCCGGCGAGCGCAGGCTGGGGAGATCGGTGCGCCGGCGCAGGTAGCTGTGGTGGTGCTGGAGCACCTCGTAGCCGGGCACGCCGGCCGCCGCGGCCAGCGTACGGGCGCGCTCCACCCGCCAGGCCCAGTGGTTGCTCGCGCCCAGCAGGCCCGCCGTGCCGTCCGCGACGACCTCGGCGAAACCGCGGACGGTCTCCTCCAGCGGGGTGTTCTCGTCCATGATGTGCGCGTACAGCAGGTGGATGCGCTCGATGCCGAGCCGCTCCCGGCTGCGCTCCGCGGATTCCCGGATGACCTTCGCCGACAGCCCCTCCACGTCGAGGCTGAAGCCGCTCGTGGGCTGGTTGGGGCGGGCGCCCAGCTTGGTGGCGACGGTGATCTCGTCGCCGATGCCGCGGCTGCGCAGCCAGCGGCCGACCAGTTCCTCGCTCTCGCCGCCCTGGGTGCCGTTGACCCAGAACGCGTAGTTGTTGGACGTGTCGATGAAGGTGCCGCCCGCTTCCACGAAACGGTCGAGGATCGCGTACGACGTGGCCTCGTCGACGGTGGTGCCGAAGGTCATCGTGCCGAGGCTCAGGACGCTCACTTCGCGGCGGGTCTCGACGGCGGTGCCGATGACGCGGTACTTCACGGTGATGCCTTTCGGTTCAGGGATGTCCGGCCCGAGGGCCGGCCGCACAACGTACCTGACGCCCCCGACGGGGCGAAGTGCTTATTGCCACGGCCCTGTTGGGGAGTTGGTCGGGCGAAGATGCGTTCATGACGATCGGTGAGGAACGAAGCAGCGGAACGGCCCAGGCCTGGGAGGCGCTCGGCGGGGCGCCCGAACTCGTCGGGCGGGTGCGCCACCGCGGGGTCGGCGATCTGGGACAAGGGCCGCTGCCGGTGGCCGAGTTGGCGCGCGCCACCGTCGCGGCCTGCGGACTGGCCGCCGGGGAGCTCGCCGCGGTGCGGGCCGGGGGCGGGGTGGAGGACGTGGCTCCGCTGGTGGTCGACGAGGGTGCGGTGGCCACGGCGTTCGTCAGCGAGCGGCACCTGCGCGTCGAGGGGCGCGCACCGGTGACCTTCGCGCCGCTGTCCGGTTTCTGGCGGACGGCGGACGGCTGGGTACGGACGCACGCCAACTATCCGCACCACGAAGCCGCCTTGGTACGGGCCCTGCGGCTGCCGTCGGCGACACCGGAGGCGGTACGCGAGGCGGCCCTGGGCCGGACGGCCGTCGAGGTGCAGGAACTCGCCTACGGGGAGGGCGGACTCGCCGTCGCCGTGGCACGGGAGTACGGGGATCCGCAGCCGCTGCTGGAGCCCGTACGGGAATCAGGGGCGCGGGGCCGGCCGCTCGGCGCGGCCCCGGCCGGCCGGCCCGCCGCGGGGGTGCGGGTGCTGGACCTGACCCGGGTCATCGCAGGGCCCGTCGCCACGCGCAGGCCCCGGACCGGGCCGTCTTCGAGGGGCTGCTCGCCGAGGCGGACGTGGTGGTGACGGGCTACCGGCCGGGGGCGCTGGAACGGTACGGGTTCGGGGCGCGGGAGCTGCTGGAACGGTGGCCGGGTCTGGTGGTGGCCGAGCTGTGCGCGTGGGGGTGGCGGGCGCGGGGACCCTGGACGGGGCGGCGGGGGTTCGACTCGCTCGTGCAGGCGGGGTACGGGATCGCCGCCGCGTGCGGGGGGTCGGGCGGGACGCCGGGAGTGCTGCCGGCGCAGGCGCTGGACCACGGGACGGGGTATCTGGTGGCGGCCGGTGTGCTGCGGGCGCTGGCGGAGGGCGGCGGGCGGGGGCTGCGGTTCTCCCTGGCGGGGACCGCGTCGTGGCTGGTGCGGGGGCTGGTGCGGGAGCCGGTGGGGGCTGCGGTGGGGTACTCGGCGGAGCCGTGGCTGCGGGTGACTCCGTCGGGGTACGGGGTGCTGCGGCACGCCGCCAGTCCCTTCGGGGAGTGGGGGGTGGGGCCGTCGCGGTGGGGGGCGGATCGAGCCGGCTGGCTCCCGCGGTAGGGCGGGTGGGCGGATGGGCGAGTGAGCGGGTGCGGCGCTGCTGCCGGGGGCGCCGCCCCCGGACCCCCGCGCCTCAAACGCCGGCGGGGCTGGAAGAGCGCCTCAAGCGCCGGCGGGGCTGGAAGAGCCTCAAGCGCCGGCGGGGCTGGATGGGGCGGCGGGGCCGGGTGGGGTGGCGGGGGTCGGGGAGGGGCTCAGGCTTCTGTCAGGGGTTTGGTCATGCAGCGGCTCGACTCGTAGAAGCGGTAGTGGCCGAACTTCTCGGACAGGGCGTAGCCCGAGGAGAGGTACAGGGCTATCGCCTCCGGCTGCTGGTCGCCCGTTTCGAGGACCATGCGGTGGCGGCCCGCCGCGCGGGCGTCCTCCTCCAGGATCGCCAGGATGCGGCGGGCGAGGCCGAGGCCCCGGGCCTCCGGGACGACGTACATGCGCTTGAGCTCCGCGTCGCCGTCCGCGTAGCCCTCGTCGTTCTCGTCCTGGGTGCGCCAGCCGCCGCTCGCCACCGGGGTGCCCGTGGCGTCGTACGCCAGCAGGTACAGGCCGTGCGGCGGCGCGAACATCGCCGGGTCGAGGAAGGTGGCGTCGCCCTCACCGTCGTACCGCTCCTGGTACTCCAGCTGGACCTGGTCGTTGAGTTTGACCGCGTCCGGGTGGTCGTACGGCACGGTGCGGAGGTCTATCCGGTGAGACATTCGAATATCGTACGGAACCCTCCCGCTATGGTGCTGGGATGCTCACTGTGACCTCCGTGAATGTGAATGGGATCCGCGCCGCCGCCAAGAAGGGCTTCGGGGCGTGGCTCGACGGAACCGACGCCGATGTGGTCTGCCTGCAGGAGGTACGGGCCGAGGAGGGGCAGATCCCGGACGAGGTCCGGACCCCCGCGGGCTGGCACACCGTGTTCGCGCCGGCCGCCGCCAAGGGGCGGGCCGGGGTCGCGCTGTACACGCGGCGGGAGCCCGAGCGCGTGCAGGTGGGATTCGGCAGCGCGGAGTTCGACGACAGCGGCCGGTACCTGGAGATCGATCTGCCCGGTGTGACCGTGGCCAGCCTCTACCTGCCCTCGGGCGAGGCCGGGACGGAGAAGCAGGACGAGAAGTACCGGTTCATGGACGAGTTCCTGACGTACCTGGCGGCGCTGAAGGTGCGGGCCGCCGCCGACGGCCGCGAGGTCGTGGTGTGCGGTGACTGGAACATCTGCCACCAGGAGGCCGACCTCAAGAACTGGAAGACGAACCGGAAGAACGCGGGCTTCCTCCCCGAGGAGCGGGAGTGGCTCGGCAAGGTGTACGCGGAGGCGGGCTACGTCGACGTGGTGCGGGAACTGCACCCGGACACCGAGGGTCCGTACTCCTGGTGGTCCTACCGCGGACGGGCCTTCGACAATGACGCCGGCTGGCGGATCGACCTCCAGGTGGCCACCCCCGGGCTGGCGGCGAAGGCCGTGAAGGCCTTCGTGGAGCGGGCCGAGACGCACCCCGAGCGCTGGTCCGACCACGCGCCCGTGACCGTCGTCTACGAGCTGGGCGCCTGACCCGGGCCTTCCGGGCCGCCCGAAGCCAGCAGGCGGTCCATCGCCATCGTCAGCTCGGCCTCCACCACGCTCTTCGCCAGCGGGCGCAGGCGGGTGAGCGCGTCGGGTGACATGTGGGCCGATATGAGCTCGGTGAAGAGCAGGGCCATCGCGTCCGCGTGCTCGCGGACGCGGCGGCCGGTCTCCAGGACGGCCGCCAGCGGGACGCCCTCGCGGACCAGGGCCGAGGAGACGTCCAGCAGGCGGCGGCTGACGTGCACGATCGCGTCGCCGTCGACGGCGAGGTAGCCGAGGTCCAGTGAGGCCGCCAGGTTCTCCGGGGTGACCTCGCCTTCGAAGTAGTCGGCGAGCGCCTCCGGGGTGAGCCGGACCGGGGTCTCCTCGGACCAGCCGATGCCGAGCAGCTCGCCCAGCTGGCCGACGTCGCGGCCGCTCTCGAAGGCGGCGGTCAGCTCGGCGATGCCGCCGAGGGTGTGGCCGCGTTCCAGCAGGGCGGCGATGGTGCGCAGCCGGGCCAGGTGGTGGTCGTCGTACCAGGCGATGCGTCCCTCGCGGCGGGGCGGTGGGAGCAGTTTGCGCTCGCGGTAGAAGCGCAGGGTGCGGACCGGGATGCCGGCCGCTTCGGCCAGTTCCTCCGTGCGGTACTCGCGCACCGTCTTCGCTTGCGTCTCTTCCTTCGCCACAGACGCACCTTATGGCGTACCGGCAGTAACTTTCCGGGTCCGCCCCCTACCCATGAGTACGGAGCTGCTCTACCCTCCCGATTGTGCCAGTGATTGCTGGCAGTGTTTCGATGGTGTGGCGTTGCGGTGCGGTGCGTGGCTGGGACTGCGGATGAGCGGAAGGCGGCGGGCATGGGCGGGACAAGCGGCAGGGGCGGGCGCGAGCACGTACGGGTGGCGGTGATCGGGTCGGGCTTCGGCGGGCTCGGCGCGGCCGTACGGCTGCGGCGCGAAGGGATCACGGACTTCGTCGTACTGGAACGGGCCGACTCGGTCGGCGGCACCTGGCGCGACAACAGCTACCCCGGGTGTGCGTGCGACGTGCCGTCGCACCTCTATTCGTTCTCGTTCGCCCCCAATCCCGACTGGCCGCGGACCTTCTCCGGGCAGCCGGCCATCCGCGCCTACTTGGAGCACGTCGCCGACACCTTCGGACTGCGCCGGCACATCCGGCTCGACACCGAGGTGCGGATGATGCGCTGGGACGCGGACGAACTGCGCTGGGAGATCGAGACCTCGGCCGGATCGCTCACCGCCGACGTCGTCGTCTCCGCGACCGGGCCGCTGTCCGACCCGAAGATGCCCGAGATCCCCGGGCTCGCCGAGTTCCCCGGCAAGGTCTTCCACTCCGCCCGCTGGGACCACGACTACGACCTGCGCGGCAAGCGCGTCGCCATGATCGGTACCGGCGCCTCGGCCATCCAGATCGTCCCCGCCATCGCCCCCGAGGTGGAGCGCCTCACCCTCTTCCAGCGGACCCCGCCGTGGGTCATGCCGCGCACCGACCGGTCCATCACCGCGGTGGAGCGCTGGCTGCACCGTCAGCTGCCCTTCACCCGGGCGGCGCGGCGCGGGCTGCTGTGGGGGCTCCGGGAGCTCCAGGTCAGCGCCTTCACCAAGCGCCCGAACCAGCTCGGCCTCATCGAGTCCCTGGCCAAGGCCAACATGGCGCGCTCGATCAAGGACCCGGCGCTGCGCGCCGAGCTGACGCCCTCCTACCGGATCGGCTGCAAGCGGATCCTGCTCTCCAGCGAGTACTACCCGGCCCTGGCCCGGCCCGATGTGGACCTGGTCGCCTCCGGGCTCAAGGAGATCCGCGGCTCGGTGCTGGTCGCCGCCGACGGGACCGAGACCGAGGTCGACGCGATTATCTTCGGCACCGGCTTCCACGTCACGGACATGCCGATCGCGGACCGGGTGGTGGGCGCGGAGGGCCAGACCCTCGCGGACTCCTGGAAGGACGGGATGCAGGCGCTGCGCGGCGCCACCGCCGCCGGCTTCCCCAACTGGATGACGATCATCGGGCCGAACACCGGGCTCGGGAACAGCTCGATGATCCTCATGATCGAGTCGCAGCTCAACTACATGGCCGATTACCTGCGGCAGCTCGGCATGCTGGGCGGGAAGGTCGCGCTCGGCGCCCGGCCGTCCGCCGTCAACCGGTGGAACCGGCAGGTGCAGGCCCGTATGGAGCGGACCGTGTGGAACACCGGCGGCTGCACGAGCTGGTACCTGGACGCGCAGGGGCGCAACACGACGGTCTGGCCGGGGACGACGGGCGAGTTCCGCCGGGAGACGCGGAGCGTCGATCTGGCGGAGTACGAGGTCCTGCGGGTGGGGGAGCGCGAGCAGGTCCCGGCGGCGGTTTCGGCCGCCGCCGTGGGGGCCGGTGCGGCGCCGCTGCCGGCGCCGCTGCCCCCGGACCCCCGCGCCTCAAGCGCCGGCGAGGCCGGATTCGCCCCGGGCGGCGCCTCGAATGCCGGCGGGGCCGGATTCGGCGAGACGGCGGAGGAAGTCGCGTGAGCCGGTTGACGCACGTCGTCTCCGGGCCCTACGCCCCGCCCGTCGCACGGCGCGAGCTCGTCGCCGTCTCCGCCGACGGGGCCCGCCTGCACGTCGAGGTCCACGGGGACGAGGACGCGCCGGCCGTGGTGCTGGCCCATGGGTGGACGTGTTCCACCGCCTTCTGGGCCGCGCAGATCCGGGCCTTGGCAGCGACCCACCGGGTCATCGCCTACGACCAGCGCGGGCACGGGCGCAGCCCCGCCGGCCGGGCGCACAGCACCACCGCCCTCGCCGACGACCTGGTGGCCGTGCTGGAGGCCGCCCTCGCCCCCGGGGAGCGGGCGGTCGTCGCCGGGCACTCCATGGGCGGAATGACGATCATGGCTGCCGCGGGCCGACCGGAGTTCGCCGAGCGGGCCGCGGCCGCGCTGCTGTGCAGCACCGGCAGCTCCCGGCTGGTCGCCGAGGCGCTGGTCGTGCCGGTACGCGCCGGGCGCGTCCGGACCCGTGTCACCGGCGCGGTCCTCGGCTCCCGCGCCCCCCTCGGGCCGGTCACGCCGGTCGCCCGGAAGGTCCTCAAGTACGCCACCATGGGCCCCGGTTCCGCGCCCGACAAGGTCGAGGCGTGCGCCCGTATCGTCCATGCCTGCCCCACCGGGGTGCGGCACGCATGGTCCCAGGTGCTGGCCGGCCTGGACCTCGACGCCGACGTGGCCCGCCTCACCGCGCCCACCGCCGTGATCGGCGGCACCGCCGACCGGCTCACCCCGATCGTGCACGCCCGCGGGCTCGCCGCCGCGCTGCCGAACTGCGTGGGCCTGACCGAACTCACCGGCATGGGGCACATGACCCCGGTCGAGGCCCCCGAGGCCGTCACCGGCGCCCTGCGCGAGCTCGCCGAGCTGTACCTGGGCACCACCGATCCCGACATCACCGATCTGGGCACCACCGAGAAGGAGAAGACGCCGTGAGCGCTCGCAGGAGTCTGGAAGGCCAGGTCGCCGTCGTCACCGGCGCCGCCCGCGGGGTCGGCGAGCTGCTGGCACGCAAGTTGTCGGCCCGCGGCGCGAAGATCGCCCTCGTCGGCCTGGAGCCGGAGGCCCTCAAGGAGGTCTCCGAGCGGCTGCACACCGACAGCGACCACTGGTACGCCGACGTCACCGACCACGAGGCCATGGCCCGCGTCGCCGAGGAGGTCAAGCAGCGCTTCGGCAAGGTGGACATCGTCGTCGCCAACGCGGGCGTGGCCGCCGGCGGGCCGTTCGCCGACTCGGACCCGGACGCCTGGCGCCGGGTGATCGAGGTCAATCTGATCGGCGGGGCCGTCACGGCCCGCGCCTTCCTGCCTGTACTCATGGAGAGCCGCGGCTACTTCCTCCAGATCGCCTCGCTCGCCGCGATCACCCCGGCGCCGATGATGACCGCCTACTGCGCCTCCAAGTCCGGGGTCGAGGCCTTCGCGCACTGCCTGCGCGCGGAGGTCGGGTACAAGGGGGTCAAGGTCGGCGTCGGCTACCTCTCCTGGACCGACACCGACATGGTGCGCGGCGCCGATCAGGACGAGGTCATGCGGGAGTTGCGCCAACGGCTGCCCTGGCCCTCGAACCGCACGTACCCGCTGGGGCCGGCCGTCGACCGGATCGTCGCGGGCATCGAGAGGCGTTCGCCGCACGTGTACGCGCAGTGGTGGCTGCGTGGCATGCAGGGGATGCGCGGTTACCTGCCGGGGATGATCGCGACGGTCGGGCAGCGCGAGATGAAGCGCTTCGAGCCGCGTCTGGGTGGTGTGTCCAAGGGGCTCGTCGGGGCCGGCGGGGCCGCGGACGAGAAGGAGCGCACACAGAGTCACTGATCGAAATGCGACCTTTGTCCGCCCATGCAAGTCTGGTCGAGGCCCCACCCCCCACACCCCTCATGGAGTGAACAGCATGGGTATCAAGGACCAGTTCCAGGACAAGGCGCAGGAGCTCGAGGAGAAGGCCCAGAAGGGGCAGAAGCAGCCCGGCAAGGGCCCGCAGGACCCGAAGTCCCGGCGGACCCCGCAGCCGAAGGACTCGCCGCAGCGGTCGTTCGACGACATCCGGGACGAGCTCGACGACCGGACCTAGGCAGCCGGCCCCGACACCTGGGCCCGCACGCAGCGCCGAGGGGCGCGATCCCCGCTGTTCCCGGGGATCGCGCCCCTCCCGCACGCGGTACCGCTCACTCCCTGGGGGGCAGCTTCGGACGGCGCCGGTCCGGTACGTCGGTGTAGCCGGGCGGCACCGCTGCCGGATCCTGTTCCAGCAGTTCCAGCGCCAGGTGCACGGCGTCGTCGAGTTGGGCGTGCCGCCCCTCCGCCCAGTCGAGGGGGGTGCGTTGGATCTCCAGGTCCGGCTCCACGCCGTGGTTCTCCACCGACCAGCCGTACTCCGGGAACCAGGCGGCGTTCATCGGCACCGTGATCACCGTGCCGTCCCCCAGTGTGTGGCGGCCGGTCATGCCGACCACCCCGCCCCAGGTGCGCAGGCCCACCACCGGGCCCAGGCCCAGCAGTTTGAAGGCAGCGGTGATCATGTCCCCGTCCGAGGAGGTCGCCTCGTCGGCCAGTGCCACGATCGGACCCCGGGGCGCGTTGGAGGCGTAACTGACCGGCTGGGCGTTGCGCGTCAGGTCCCAGCCGAGGATGGAGCGGGTCAGCTTCTCCACCACCAGCTCGCTGATGTGCCCGCCCGCGTTGCCGCGTACGTCCACGATCAGCGCGGGCCGGGACATCTCCATCCGCAGGTCGCGGTTGAACTGGGCCCAGCCCGAGCCGCCCATGTCGGGGATGTGGAGGTAGCCGCACCGGCCGCCGCTGATCTCCCGGACCGCCTCGCGCCGCTTGGACACCCAGTCCTGGTAGCGCAGCGGCCGTTCGTCGATCAGCGGGACGATGGCGACCCGGCGGGCCCGGCCCTCGCCCGCCGCGGGCTGGAAGGTCAGCTCCACCGTGGTGCCGCCGGCGGCCGCCAGCAGCGGGTAGGGCCCGGCGACCGGGTCCACGGGGCGGCCGTCCACGTGGGTGAGCACCGCGCCCTCCCGGATGCCGGTGCCGGCCAGCGGGGAACGGGCCTTGGAGTCCGAGGACTCGCCGGGCAGGATCCGGCTGACCACCCATTCCCCGTCCCGGGGGAAGAGGTTGGCGCCGAGCAGGCCGATCGCCCGCTGGTAGTGCGGGGGGCCCTCGTTGCGGCGCGCGGGGGAGACGTAGGCGTGCGAGGTGCCGAGTTCGCCGAGGACCTCGCGCATCAGATCGGCGAACTCGTCGGGCGAGGAGACCCGTTCGACCAGGGAGCGGTACTGGGCCAGCACCCCGTCCCAGTCGATGCCGCACATCTTCGGCTCCCAGAAGTACGCCCGGATGATCCGCCCGGCCTCCTCGTAGGCCTGGCGCCACTCGGCCGCCGGATCCACCTCGTGCAGGATGCGCCGCAGGTCCAGGTAGACGGTCGAGTCGCTGTCGCCCGACTCGGTCGCCGGGACCGCGCGCAGGTCGCCGTCGTCGTTGATCACGAGCCGGGTGCCGTCGCCGCTGACCGCGAACCAGTCCAGTCCGGAGGCCAGTTCGCTCTTGCGGGCCTTGGTGAGGTCGAAGTGCTCCAGCGTCGGCTTGCCGCTGATGTCGGCCGGGTTGGCGAAGGTCTCGCCGAGCGCGCCGGAGATCGGCCAGCGCAGCCACACCAGCCCGCCGCCGTGCACCGGGTAGAGGGCCGAGTACTTGGACGCGGTCACCGGGAACGGGGTGACGCGGCTCTCCAGTCCCTCCACCTCCACGGTCACGGCGCCGTCGCCCTCGCCCGAGTCGCCCTCGGCCACGTCGAGTCCGCCGGCCGCGGGTCGGCCCTCGGCGGAGAGCGCGAAGGGGGAGGGGGTCGCGGAGTTCAGCGGCACCAGGTACGGGCGGCAGCCCAGCGGGAAGGACAGGTCGCCCGTGTGCACGTCGTAGACCGGGTCGAAGCCGCGCCAGGACAGGAAGGCCAGGTAGCGCCCGTCCCGGGTGAAGACCGGATTCTCGTCCTCGAAGCGGCCGTTGGTGACGTCCACGATCGTGCGGGCGCCGGGGCCGGAGATCCGGGCCATCTTGATCTGCCGCAGGGAGCGCCCGATGCCCGGATGCGACCAGGTCAGCCAGGCTCCGTCGGGGGAGAAGGCCAGGTCGGTGACGGGGCCGTTGATGGATGCGATCAGCTCGGTGACCTCGCCGTTGGACTCCTCGGTGGCGTCGATGAGCAGCAGTCGGCCGTCGTTGGAGGCGATGGCGAGCCGCTCGCCGTCCGGGTCGGAGAGCAGTTCGGTGACCCGCCCCAGTTGGCCCGAGGCCAGCCGGCGCGGTTCCCGTTCCCCGGAGGCCCGTGGCAGGTAGGCGATCTCGATCGCGTCCTCGCCCTCGGCGTCGGTGACGTAGGCGACCTGCCCGCCGCTGCCGAGCATCTCCGGCAGCCGTACGCGTACGCCCGGGGTGTCGGCGATGGTGCGGGCCGGGCCGTCGCGGTGGGTCAGCCAGTAGAGGCTGCCGCGCACCACGACCGCGCTGGCGCGCCCGGTGGCGTCCACGGAGAGCGAGTCGACGTGGCTGGCGGCCGGCACCTGGTACGTACGCCGGCCCGCGCGCGGGCCGCCGAGGCGGACGTCGAGCTTGCGCGGGACGGCGTCCCGGTCCAGGGACTCGACGAGCCACAGGTCGCCGGCGCACTGGTAGACGACGCGGGAGCCGTCGCTGGAGGCGTGCCGGGCGTAGAACTCCTCGTGGTCGGTGTGGCGGCGCAGATCGGTGCCGTCGGGCAGGCAGGAGTAGAGGTTGCCGATGCCCTCGTGGTCGGAGAGGAAGGCGATCCGGCCGTCCACGAACATCGGGGAGTCGAGGTGGCCCTCGACGTCCTCCAGCAGCCGCTGTCCGTGCAGCCACAGCCGGCCGGTGGCGCCGCCGCGGTAGCGCTTCCAGGCTGCGGGCTCGTGCGGGGGCTTGCCGGTGAGCAGCAGGGAGTGCCGCTCGCCCTCCGGGGTGGTGTGCACCTGGATGTCGGAGACGGGTCCCCAGGGCAGGCGGCCGCCGGGGCTGCCGTCGGTCGGGAGGCTGTAGGCCCAGGCGAAGTAGGAGAAGGGCTGGCTGTGCGAGGACACGGCCAGGATGTCGCTGCGGCCGTCCTCGTCGGGCGGGGACCAGCCGCAGACGCGGGTGTCGAGGGCGCCCCAGTAGCTGAGTTGGCGGGCGGGGCCGCCGTCGACGGGGGCGAGGTGGATCTCGGGGTCGAGGCTGCGCCAGCTGGTGAAGGCGATGTGCTTGCCGTCGGGGGAGAAGCGCGGGTGGCCGACGCGGGTCCGGTCGACGGTGATGCGCCAGGCCCGTCCGGGGGTCTGGCCGTCGGGGACCAGCGGGGCGACCCAGAGATCGTCCTCGGTGGCGAAGCAGAGAAGGTCGTCGTGCAGGTGCGGGAACCGGAGGTACGCGACGTCGTGACTCACCCCCCAATGCTTTCCGCGTAGGGAGGCCCTGGCAACTCGTACAGGTGATCCATGACACTCCCCCAAGCGAAACGGAACGGTTTCGTTTCGCTTGGGGGAGGGGTATCGTCTTGAGCGTACGGAACAGTTTCGCTTCGATGGGAGGCACGGACATGACCGAGGCGATGGCGGCCCGGCGTAGCCGGATCACCCCGGAGCGGCAGGCCGAACTGCACGAGGCGGTCCTCGACCTCCTGCGTGACGTCGGCTACGAGGCGCTGACCATGGACGCGGTCGCCGCCCGTACGAAGTCCAGCAAGGCCACCCTCTACCGCCAGTGGGGGAGCAAGCCGGAGCTGGTCGCCAAGGCCCTGCGTTGCACGCAGCCGGTCTCGCTGCGCGAGATCGACACGGGCAGCCTGCGCGGGGACTTCGCGCTCATGGTCGAGCACTCCGACGACGCGCAGATGGCCAAGGACACCGCGCTGATGCGGGGTCTGGCCCATGCCGTCCACGAGAGCCCGGAGCTGCACAAGGCCCTGCGCGACCTGCTGGTCGACCCGGAGATCAACGGTCTCCAGGCGATGCTGCGGCGCGCGGTGGACCGGGGCGAGATCCGCCCGGACTGTCCGGCGCTCGACTTCGTACCGCACATGCTCATCGGGGCGTTCATCGCGCTCCCGCTGATCGAGGACCGCTCGGTGGACCGGGCCTTCCTCGGTGACTTCATCGACGCCGTGGTCTTCCCCGCCCTCGGCGTCTGATCCTCGATCCTCCCCGTCCCCGCACGGCCTCTTCGCTGTTCCTGACACGCCGCTCTCGTCGTCGGGCCGGCTCCTCATGCCCTGATCCGAACCGGATCCATCCCACGACCAGAACGGGAGAACCACCGACGTGGCTACCTTCCTCTACCGACTCGGCAGAGGCGCCTTCCGGCGCCGCGGCCTCGTCGCCCTCCTCTGGGTGGCACTGCTGTTCGCCGCCGGCTTCGGCGCCGCCTCGGCGGCCGCGCCCACCTCCGGCTCGTTCTCGATACCCGGTTCGGAGGCCCAGAAGGCCTTCGACCTGTTGGACGAGCGCTTCCCGGGCATGGCCGCCGACGGCGCCACCGCCCGCATCGTCATCAAGGCTCCCGAGGGCGCCAAGGTCACCGACCCCGGCCCCAAGGCCGAGGTCCAGAAGATCGTCTCGAGTCTGAAGACCGGGCCGGGCGCGGCCGAGATCTCCTCCGTCGCCGACCCGTACGAGGTCCAGGCCGTGAGCCAGGACGGCTCCACCGCCTACATCAGCGCCAAGTACACCGTCAGCGGCATGGAGCTGAAGGACGACACCCGCGAGGCGCTCAAGGGTTCGGGCGAGGCCGCCAAGGCCGCCGGGCTGAACGTCCAGATCGGTGGCGACGCGCTGATGGCGGCCCCCGAGACGGGCTCCGGCGAGATCATCGGCATCGCGGTCGCCGCGATCGTGCTCGTCATCACCTTCGGCTCGCTGATCGCCGCCGGTCTGCCGCTGCTGACCGCGATCATCGGCGTGGGCATCGGCGTCTCCTCCATCACCGCGCTCGCCAACGTGCTGGACCTCGGCAACACCACCGCCACTCTCGCGACGATGATCGGCCTCGCGGTCGGCATCGACTACGCCCTCTTCATCGTCTCCCGCTACCGCGTGGAGCTCGCCGAGGGCCGCGAGCGGGACGAGGCCGCCGGCCGCGCAGTCGGTACCGCCGGCTCCGCCGTCGTCTTCGCCGGTCTGACCGTGGTCATCGCCCTGGTGGGCCTGGCCGTCGTCAACCTCCCCATGCTGACCAAGATGGGCTTCGCGGCCGCGGGCACCGTGGTCATCGCCGTGCTCGTCGCGCTGACCCTGGTCCCGGCCATCCTCGCCTTCGCGGGCAAGAGGGTGCTGCCCGCGGGCGAGAAGAGCCGGCTGTTCGGCAAGGGCAAGCCGGCGGGCGCCGAGAAGAAGGCCAACGGCGGCACCCGCTGGGCCCGCTTCGTCCTGCGCCGCCCCGTCATGGTGCTGCTGGCCGGTGTGATCGGCCTCGGCGTCATCGCCATCCCGGCGAGCAAGCTGGAGATGGGTCTGCCGGACGACGGCGCCCAGCCGGTCTCCACCACCCAGCGCCAGGCGTACGACCTGCTGTCCGACGGCTTCGGCCCCGGCTTCAACGGCCCGCTGATGGTCGTCGTGGACGGGGACAAGAAGCTCGCCGACCAGACCGTCGACCGGATCAAGGGCCTGGACGGGGTCGTCGCGGTCACTCCGCCGACCCTCAACGAGGCCGGCGACGCCGCGGTCATCACCGTCATCCCGAAGGACCGCCCCTCCTCCACGCACACCGAGGAACTGGTCCACGAGATCCGTGACGGCAGCGGGGACGACGTCCTCGTCACCGGCGCCACCGCGATGAACATCGACTTCTCGCAGAAGATGAACGACGCGCTGCTGCCCTACCTGGCGCTCGTCGTGGGCCTCGCCTTCCTGCTGCTGATGCTCGTCTTCCGCTCGATCCTGGTCCCGCTCAAGGCGGCCCTCGGCTTCCTGCTCTCGGTCGTCGCCGCACTCGGCGCCGTCGTCGCGGTCTTCCAGTGGGGCTGGCTCGGCTCGGTCTTCGGGGTGGAGCAGACCGGTCCGATCATGTCGATGATGCCGATCTTCATGGTCGGTGTGGTCTTCGGTCTGGCCATGGACTACGAGGTCTTCCTCGTCACCCGGATGCGTGAGGCGTACGTCCACGGCGAGCGCCCGGGCCAGGCCGTGGTCACCGGCTTCCAGTACAGCGCGCGGGTCGTCGTGGCCGCCGCCGTCATCATGATCGCCGTGTTCGCGGGCTTCATCGGGGCCAGCGAGCAGATGGTCAAGATGATCGGTTTCGGTCTGGCCGTCGCCGTCTTCTTCGACGCCTTCGTGGTCCGCATGGCCATCGTCCCCGCGGTGCTCGCCCTGCTCGGGCACAAGGCCTGGTGGCTGCCGAAGTGGCTGGACCGCCTGCTGCCGAACGTGGACGTGGAGGGCGAGAGCCTGCGCAAGCACCTGGAGAAGTCCGCGGACTCCCCGGAGGGTCCGGACAAGGACCGCGAGCTGGTCAACGCCTGAACCTGACGGCCCGTACGGGCCGTCAGCACAGCCCGGCCCCGTATCGCCTGATCACCAGGCGGTACGGGGCCGGGCCCGGTTGGGCCTATCGGGTGGCGGACACCGCGGGTGCGTAGGTGCGGCGGAGGAACCGGCGCAGCGCGGCGATGTCGAACTGGACGACCGCGACGCCCTCGGGGGAGTGGAACTCGACGACCGCCTGGACGCGGCCGCAGGGCCAGACGCGTACGTCCCCGGTCCCGGTCGGAGCCTGGAGGCCGGCCTCCAGAAGGGCCCGGGGGAGGACCCACTCGTTGTCGGTGCCCTCGGGGGACAGGCCTGCCGGGAAGACGATCCGTACGGCCAGCGGCTCGGCGGCGGCGAAGCGCAGGGCGACCGGGATCGTCCGGTAGAGGGGATCGTCGGTGATCACACGGGCGCGTACCCGCTCCTCGACGGCGCTTGCGGTGGCGGTCGCTGGTGGATTCTCGGCGGTGGCTGACATCGACAAGACTCCTCGAAATCGGAACATTTGCGTCCGTTTGTCCCGTCCAGCCTCGCACATTCCCACGAAAGCGCGCGGTTCTATTTGTGATGGCACCGCTCTTGCCAACGATTTGCAACTGGGCACTATGGTTGAACAGCTAAAGACTGAGTAAGAAGCGGAGCCACTCCATGCATGTGCCCGACGGATTCATCAACGCACCCGTGTCGGTGGCCGCCGGAGTGGCGGCCGCCGCCGCGGTGGCCGTCAGCCTCCGCGGCGCCCGGCGCGAACTCGACGAGCGCACCGCGCCGCTCGCCGGTCTCGTCGCCGCCTTCATCTTCGCCGTCCAGATGCTGAACTTCCCGGTCGCCGCCGGCACCAGCGGCCATCTGCTGGGCGGGGCGCTCGCCGCGATACTCGTCGGCCCCTACACCGGCGTGCTGTGCGTGTCCGTCGTCCTGCTCATGCAGGGCATCCTCTTCGCCGACGGCGGCCTGACCGCCCTCGGCGTGAACGTCACCGTCATGGGCGTCGTCACCGTCGTCGTCGCCTACGCGATCTTCCGCGGGCTGCTGCGGATCCTGCCGTCCACCCGCCGCTCGGTGACCGTGGCCGCCTTCACCGGCGCCCTGCTCTCGGTGCCCGCCGCGGCCGCGGCCTTCACCGCCGTCTACGCCATCGGTGGCACCACCGACGTGCCCATCGGCAAGGTGATCACCGCCATGGTCGGCGTGCACGTGCTCATCGGCATCGGTGAGGCCGCCATCACCGCGGCCACCGTGGGCGCCGTGATCGCCGTACGTCCCGACCTGGTGCACGGGGCCCGCGGGCTGACCACGCGCCTGAAGCTGCGCGTCGACGGCGCGCTCGTCGACGCGCCTGCCGCGGCCTCCACGCCTGCGGCCTCCACGCCTGCGCCCGCCGGCGCCGGCCCCGGTTCGACCCGCAAGGTGTGGGTGACCGGCCTGGTCACCGCCCTCGTGCTCGCCGGGTTCGTCTCCTTCTACGCCTCCGCCGACCCCGACGGCCTGGAGAAGGTCGCCGCGGACAAGGGGATCGACGAGAAGGTCGAGGAGCACGCCGCGGCGAACTCCCCGCTCGCCGACTACGGCGTCAAGGACGTCGACGACGCCCGCCTGTCCGGCGGCCTCGCCGGGGTCATCGGCGTCGGCGTGACCGTCGTCGCCGGCACCGGGATCTTCTGGACCGTGCGCCGCCGCCGGACGGAGGACCTCACCGCCACCTCCACCGCCACCGCCCCTTCCACCACCGTCTCGGCAGGCTGACATGGGGGCCGGCCACGCCCACAAGCTCTACCGCCACGGCCACTCGCCGGTCCATGACCTGCCCGCGCACTGCAAGCTCGCCGCGACCCTGGCCTTCGTCGTGGTCGTCGTGTCCACACCGCGCGAGGCGGTGTGGGCCTTCGGCCTGTACGCCGTCCTCATCGCGGCGGTGGCCGCCGTCGCCCGGATCCCGGCCGGCTTCCTGCTCCGGCGCCTGCTGGTCGAGGTGCCCTTCGTCGCCTTCGCCGTGCTCATGCCCTTCGTGGCCGAGGGCGAGCGGGTGCAGGTGCTCGGCATGTCGCTCAGCGTCTCGGGCCTCTGGGGCGCCTGGAACGTCCTCGCCAAGGGAACCCTCGGCGTGGCCGCCTCCGTCCTGCTCGCCTCGACGACCGAGCTGCGGGCCCTGCTGCTGGGCCTGCAACGGCTGAAGCTGCCGCCCCTGCTCGTCCAGATCGCCTCCTTCATGATCCGCTACGGCGATGTGATCAGCGACGAGCTGCGCCGGATGTCCATCGCCCGCCGCTCCCGCGGCTTCGAGGCGAGCGGAATCCGGCACTGGGGGGTGCTGGCCAAGACCGCCGGCGCGCTGTTCATCCGCTCCTACGAGCGCGGCGAGCGGGTCTACCTCGCGATGGTCAGCCGTGGCTACGCCGGCTCGATGCCGGTGATCGACGAGGTCGCCGCCACGCGCGCCCAGTGGGCGTACGCGGCCGCACTCCCCGTGACGGCGCTCGCCGTCTGTCTGATGGGATGGACCCTGTGACCCGTACTCCCTCCCTCGAAGTCGCCGGACTCGCCTACGCCTACCCCGACGGCCACCAGGCCCTCTTCGGGGTGGACCTGACCGTCGGAAAGGGCGAGCGGGTCGCCCTGCTCGGACCCAACGGCGCCGGCAAGACCACCCTGGTGCTGCACCTCAACGGCATCCTCGGCGGCGGGGTCGGCACCGTGACCGTGGCCGGGCTGCCGGTGGAGAAGCGCAACCTCGCCGAGATCCGCCGCCGGGTCGGCATCGTCTTCCAGGACCCCGACGACCAGCTGTTCATGCCGACCGTGCGCGAGGACGTGGCCTTCGGCCCGGCGGCGGCCGGCATGCGCGGCGCCGAGCTGGAGCAGCGGGTCCGGGAGGCCTTGGACCAGGTCGGGATGGCCGACTTCGCCGACCGGCCGCCGCACCACCTGTCCTTCGGCCAGCGCCGCCGCGTCGCGGTGGCGACCGTCCTGGCCATGCGGCCCGACATCCTGGTGTTGGACGAGCCCTCGTCCAACCTGGACCCGGCCTCGCGCCGCGAGCTCGCGGACATCCTGCGCTCGCTGGACGTGACCGTGCTGATGGTGACGCACGACCTGCCGTACGCGCTGGAACTGTGCCCGCGCTCGGTGATCCTCAGCGAGGGGGTCATCGCGGCCGACGGCCGCACGCAGGAGCTCCTGTGCGACGACAAGCTGATGCGGGCCCACCGGCTGGAGCTCCCGTTCGGCTTCGACCCGCGCACGCCCCTTCTGACGCGCCCCTCGCACTGATCTTCTGACGCGCCCCTCGCACTGATCGGCGCCGGGGCGCCTCCCAGGCTTCGAGCCGCTGCGTCGGACTCCGTCCGCCGGTCCGGGTCCGGGCCCGGTGAGCCGTTCCGGGGGACCCGGGAAGCAGGGCCGTCCGGCAGGCGTTGCATTGTGGCGTAGGCGCCGTCGGGGCGCCGCGGCAGGTGCTGGGAGTAGACGTGGATGTCCACGGGTCGGTGGCGGAGGGCTTCGAGCCCGTCAGAGATGCGTTCGTACGCAACTTCGAGGTGCTCGGGGACCGGGGCGCGGCCGTCGCCGTCTACCGGGACGGCCGCAAGGTCGTCGACCTGTGGGGCGGCACCCGCGACGCGGAGGGCACCGAGCCCTGGACCGAGGGCACCGCACAGATCGTCCGTTCCGCCACCAAGGGCGTGGCGGCCGCCGTACCCCTGCTGCTGCACCAGCGCGGACTGCTGGACCTGGACGCGCCCGTGGGCTCGTACTGGCCGGAGTTCAAGACGGGCGGCAAGGAGCGGATCCTGGTCCGCGACGTGCTCGCGCACCGCGCGGGCATACCGGCGCTGGACCGCGGGCTGAGCGCCGCCGAGGCCGCCGACGGAGTGTCCGGGGCGCACGCGGTCGCCGCGCAGCAGCCCTTCTGGGAGCCGGGCACCGAGCACGGCTACCACGCGCAGACCTACAGCTGGCTGGTGTCCGAGCTGGTGCTGCGGG
This sequence comes from Streptomyces sp. BF23-19, assembly GCF_041106355.1. Lineage (NCBI taxonomy): Bacteria > Bacillati > Actinomycetota > Actinomycetes > Kitasatosporales > Streptomycetaceae > Streptomyces > Streptomyces sp. BF23-19. The sequence continues at coordinate 35,236 of NZ_JBGBPT010000083.1, forward strand.
CGACCGGCCGCACGGTCGGCTCGGTCCTCGCGGAGGAGATCGCCGAACCGCTGGGACTGGAGTTCTGGATCGGCCTGCCGGAGACCGAGACCCACCGGGTGGGCCGGGTGGCGCCGGTCGAGCCGCCCGAGAGCGCGGGCATGCTGCGGACCCGGCCGCGGCGCAACGTCTCCGAGGCCTACGCCGACCCGGACTCCCTCACCCGCCGCGCCTTCGCCGCCATCGCACCGCTGCCCGACGAGAACGATCCCGCCTACCGGGCCGCCGAACTCCCCGCCTCGAACGGCATCGGGACGGCCCGCGCCCTGGCCCGTTTCTACGGGGCCACCATCGGCGTGGTCGAGGACGGCGCGCGGATCTTCACCCCGGCCACCACCGAGCTGGCCGCCCGGGAGCACTCCGCCGGACCGGACCGGGTGCTGGTCGTCAACACCCGCTTCGGCGCCGGCTACATGCTGCACGGCCCGGCCTCCCCGCTGCTCTCGCCGGCCTCGTTCGGCCACCCCGGCCGCGGTGGCTCCCTGGGCTTCGCGGACCCGGAGGCGGGCATCGGCTTCGGCTACGTCACCAACGCCTTGGCCAAGTCGGTCACCGCGGACCCCCGGGCGCAGGCCCTGGTCCGGGCCCTGAAGTCGGCCCTGTCAGCCCTCTGAGGCTCCCTCGCTCCGCTCGCGTACGTCGGCCAGTGTGGCTCCCGCGTACGCGATGAGCTCGTCCGGGGCCATCGGGAACACCGTGGTCGGGGTACCGGCCGCCGCCCAGATCTCCTCGTGGGCGAGCAGCGACCGGTCGGCCAGCACCCGGGTCCGCGTGCGGTGCCCGAAGGGCGGGACCCCGCCGATCGCGTAGCCCGTGGTCTCCCGGACCAGGGCGGCATCGGCCCGCGTCACCTTCCCCGCGCCGAGCTCGTGGCGTACGGCCTCCACGTCCACGCGCGAGGCCCCGTCCATCAGGACCAGTACCGGTACCCCGTCCGCCGCGAAGATCAGCGACTTGACGATCTGGCTCAGCTCGCAGCCGATCGCGGCCGCCGCGTCGGCGGCCGTACGGGTTCCTTCGGGAAAGCTCCGGACGGTGAGGTCGAGGCCCAGCCCGGCGAGGGCCTCGGCGAACAGGGGGTGCGTGGACGTCGTCATGCCGCGACGCTATCGCCGCCGGGCGCGGCGACACGACCGATTTCGGCCCGAGCCGGTCGCGTCGCCGCCACTCGGTCAGCCCGCGTTCAGTACCTGGGCGACGATCGGACCCGCCGCCTCGCCGCCGTGGCCGCCGCCCTCCACCATCGCGGCCGCGGCCACGTCGCCGCTGAAGCCGGTGAACCAGCTGTCCGGGCTCTCCCCGGAACCGCCGACCTCCGCCGAGCCGGTCTTGGCGCCCTTGTCCGAGCCGCGGACCGAGGCCATCGCCTTCTGGCCGGTGCCGCTGGTGGCCGTCAGCTTCATCATGCCGACCAGTTGCTGCTGCACCGAGGACTTCATCCGGCGCTCGGCCGTCGCGAGCTTGCGCCCGTCGAGTTCCGGCGAGACCAGCACCGGCTGGCGGAAGACGCCGGTGCGGGCCGTCGCGGTGATGGACGCGACGTTCAGCGGGTTCATGGTGATCTGACCCTGGCCGATGTACTCGGCGGCCGCCGCCGCCCCCGTGGCCGGCGGGACCTCGCCGTCGGTGGACAGGATGCCGGTCTTCCAGTCCAGGCCGATGCCGAAGACCTCCGTGGCCTCGTTCGGCAGCGCGGAGTCGTCGTCGACGGGCTTGATCTGCTTGATGAAGGCGGTGTTGCAGGAACGGGCGAACGAGGTCGCGAAGTTGGTGCCGGGCGGCAGGTCGAAGTGGTCCAGGTTGTGGAACTCGCGACCCCAGGTCACCGTCTTCTCGCACGGCGCCGGCTTGTCCGCGGCGACCAGGCCGCGGTCCATCAGCATCGCCGCCGTCACGATCTTCATCGTGGATCCGGGCGCACGCTTGCCCCGCATCGCCGCGTTGAAGCCGTCCTTGCGGTGGTTCGCGACGGCCAGGATGTGTCCGTTGCTCGGCTGGACGGCGACCACCGAGGCCTCCGGGAACTTGGTGACCGCCTGCTCGGCCGCGGCCTGCACCTTCGCGTCCAGGTACGTCTTGAGGGTGCTCGGCTCGCCCTCGACCAGGGTCAGCAGGGTCCGCTTGGGCGCCTCCTTGGCGACCGGCTCGATCCACACCTCGGCCCCGGGCTTGCCGCCCGCCTTGTTGCCGTAGGTCTGGCGCAGCTCGTCCAGGACCTGGCGCAGCGAGGGGTACTTCTCCGCGGTCAGCTCCTCGCCGTTGCGGTCCACGGCCTTGACGGGCGGGTTCGCCGGAGCGCCCGCGCGCAGCTTCTCGTCCTTCTGGAGCTGCGGGTGGATCACCGAGGGCTGCCAGTCGACCAGTGGCTTTCCGCTGGTCAGCCCACGCACCACGGTCAGCTGGGAGTCGTAGGCGAGCGGCTTGGTCGTGCCCTCGTACGTGATCTCCGCCTCGACCTTGAACGGCACGGTGGTGCCGTTCGGCGTGCCGGGGGTGATCACGGCCTTGGACACGTACGCCTTGGTCTTGAATTCCCCGACCGCGGCCTGCGCGGCCGCGGCGTTGTTCGTCAGGTCGGCGGCCACCCGCTCGTCCCCGGCCGCCCACGCGGCCAGGAAGGCCTTGGCGGTCTTCGCGGCGTCCTTCTCGCTGACCGGCCCGCTGCCCTTCTCGGCCTGGACGGAGGTCTCGCCGTCCGTGCCCTTCCCTTCTCCGTCGGCATCGCCGACCAGCGTGTACACCCCGTACCCGGCACCGCCGACCAGGGCGAGGAACACCCCGCCGATGACGGCACCCTTCGCTGCCCCGTTCACTTGAGTCCTTCCCCCATGAATACGGTTCTCTGAACACGTTCAAAGAACCCTTGGTGCGGACTTTACTCTGTGCAGCGTTCCGGTACGTCGTTGTTACCGGACCGGGACATCCGGCGGGGGTCCCGGCCCGCGGGCCGGGCACAATCGGGAGCTGTGTCCACACCTCCTGATCCCGCCGTCCTGTACCCCGACGTCGCGGCCCGCGGCAGCCTCGCCGCGGCGCTCCGAGCCGCGGCGGACGGCCGCCTCGACGCCGCCCTCGCGGCCTCGCCCGACTCCGGTCCACTGCTGCACGAGAGCGTCGCGAGCACGCTGCCGCACCGCGAGCCGCTGCGGATCAGCGCGTCGACACACGAGCGGCGCTGGTCGATCCACGGCGGGGAGCCGTTCCAGGGCTCGTGCCTCATCGACGGGGACACGGACGATCTGGCCCAGGTCGCCAGGGCGGCCCAGGCCTGGCACGACGGCGAGACCCTCGACGACATCCGGCGGGCGGCCCCGTTCGTGCACCTGACGGGCCACTTCGAGGTGCCCGACCTCGATCCCGTCCGCCTGGTGGAATCGCAGTGGCAGGGCATGCTCCGGGAGGCGCGCGAGCTGGAGTACTCCTGGCAGGCGCAGTACCAGGCCCTGGTCGAGGCGGCCTACGCCGAGCCGGCCCTGCGCGCCCTCTACCCGTTCACGAGCCACTGGACGCTGCGCTTCTCGTCCACCACCCGCCCGAGCCTGACGCTCGGCAGCCCGTGCCTGAGCGCGGGCGGCGACGGCACGTACGGGGTGGGCACCGGCTTCATCACCCCGGACCTCGGCGTGTTCACCACGGCGCCCGAGGCCGCGGCGCTGGCCGTGCGCCATCTGCCGACCGACTTCGGACCGGTCACGCTCGGCCGGCCCTAAGGGCGTGTCCGAAAGTGCGTGCTCCGGTGCCGTGTTCTAGCGTCGGAAGGGCGAGGGTGACCGTTGCGCCGAGCCGGTCGCCCACCGGAGTGCCCGCTCCCCGCCGCCGCCCCCGCCCGCGGTCCGGCGTGTCGGCGGACCGCGTGACCCACCGAGAGAGCAGGTGCATCCGCATGCGTCCGTCGGCTCGTATCCCCAGCATCCTGGCAGCACTGGCGCTCGCCCTCGGCGGCGCCGCCATCGCCGCCCCCGCCGCCCACGCGGACGTGAAGGCGTGCGAGCAGTACGTCGCCCAGCACGCCCCGAAGGCCACGGACGGCGCCGGGGAGGCGTGCTACCAGGGGTACATCGGCAACCTGACCAGCTGCAACGCCAGCCTGGTCGCGGTCGGCGCGAGCAAGGGCGTCGCACAATCGGCCTGCGAGGCGTCCCGGTAACGGCCACGACCACTCCCCGAACCGATCCCGCCGCCCCGACCGAGCAAACCCTTGTTCGCCGGTTGCCGGTTGCCGGTCGCCGTTCCGGGGTGCCGGTGGAGAGTCGGCGTGCATCATCGGTACACGTACGCACCGGCGACCGAGGGAAGCACGTGGGCATGCAAGAGCGGTGGCAGAGCAGGCAGGGCGAGCTGACCGCCAGGAACGAGGCTCGGGATGCCGCAGCCCTTCAGCGGCGTGATGCCGTGGTGGACACCGCGGAAAGCGCGATCGTAGCGGCGGCGTCCGACGCGTTCGAACGGGGCGACGGCTGGTTCGAAGCCGAGGTCGAGCAGCGCGGTACCAGCGGCTGGTCGGTCTACGGGAGCGCCGCGTCGGACGTCGGCCGGCCGGCTCCCACGAGGCGCGAGATCACCCCGCTCGGGCCGGGAGGGGCGTCGCCGCGGAGTGACCTGCTGTCGCGGATCGAGGATGAGGGCTGGTCCCTGCACACCGCCCAGTACGTCCACGTGCACCTCAGCGAGGAGTCCCGGAGCAGCGGGCTCTTGTCGGGCGATCGGGTGGCGGTCAAGGGGAAGATCGTCGGCTTGTACTTGTTCCGCAGGGCGCGCTGAGCCCCAAGCGTCTGAAGGTCGCGGGGGATGGCTCTCATCGTCGAGGGGCGGCCCAGGACGGCCGGCGACCACCACTGACAACCACGACGGGCCCGGCACC
>NZ_JBGBPT010000084.1:0-28678 GCF_041106355.1 Streptomyces sp. BF23-19
GGGGCTGAAACCCAGCCCCGCCGGCGTGTGAGGCGCGGGCGCGGGAGCGCCGTGTGGTGACGTCCGCCCGGGTACGCGCGTCCCACGAAGGACAACGACGCGCCCCGAACCGGCCGAGCACAGCGCAGCGACCCGGCAGGATGGGGCCATGCGGATTGCTGTGACCGGGGCGACCGGACTCATCGGAAGCGCACTCGTGCGGTCCCTGCGGGCGGACGGCCACGAGGTGGTGCGGTTCGTGCGGCGGGAGCCCGTCGGGGCGGACGAGGCACGGTGGGATCCGGCACGCGGGTACGTGGACCCCGCCGGTCTGGCCGGCTGCGGGGCCGTCGTGCACCTGGCCGGGGCCGGGGTCGGGGACCACCGGTGGACGGCCGCGTACAAGAGGGAGATCCGCGACAGCCGGGTGCTCGGCACCGCCGCGCTCGCGCACGCCCTCGCCGCCCTCGACGAGCCCCCCGCCGTCCTGGTCAGCGGTTCGGCCGTCGGCTACTACGGGGACACCGGCGACCGGGCCGTCGACGAGGACGCCCCCGCCGGGCAGGGGTTCCTGCCCTCGGTCTGCGTGGAGTGGGAGGCGGCCGCCGCCCCCGCCCAGGAGGCCGGGATCCGGACCGCGTTCGCCCGTACCGGGCTGGTCGTCGCCCGCGAGGGCGGGGCCTGGGGGCGGATGTTCCCCCTCTTCCGCGCCGGGGTCGGCGGCCGGCTCGGCACCGGCCGCCAGTACTGGTCGTACATCTCCCTCCGCGACGAGGTGGCGGCGCTGCGGCACATCATCGACACCCCGGCCCTGTCCGGCCCGGTCAACCTGACCGCCCCGGAGCCGCTGACCAACCGCCAGGTCACCGAGGCCATGGCCCGGGTGCTGCGCCGGCCCGCGGTGCTGCCCGTACCGGCCGTGGCCCTGCGCGTCGTGCTGGGGGAGTTCGCCGAGGACGTGCTGGGCAGTCAGCGGGCCCGGCCCGCGCGGCTGCTGGGGTCCGGCTTCGTCTTCCGTGACCCCGGCATCGAGCAGGCGATCCGCGCCGCGCTCTGAGATCCGCGTGCGACCACCGTGCGACCGTTTGTGACCCGAATGCGACCGCTGTGCGACCGGAGTTGACCGCAATACCCCGCCGAACTCGGGTTCCCCTTTAACCGGTTGGGGGAAGGAGGATCCCCACACAGCCGCGCCGACCTCGGGGAGGGGCACGTGCTCAGCAGCGCACACCATGCCGCACACCATGCGGACGTCGTCATCGTAGGAGCCGGAGTCTCAGGACTCGCGGCAGCGCAGCACCTGATCGCCGCCGGAGTCACGGTCACCGTCCTGGAAGCCGCGGACGACCCCGGCGGGCGGATGGCCACCGAGTCCGCCGACGGGTTCCGGCTCGACCGGATCGGCCAACTGCTCAACACCGCGTACACGGAGCTCGAACGCACCCCGGGCCTGCGGGCCCTGACCCTGCGCCCCTTCACACCGGGCGTCCTCGTCCACACCGACGGGAAACAGCTGCGGGTCGGGGTCCTCACCCCGGCCCGGGCCCTGGCCAGCCGCTCTCTCGACCAGGCCCGGATCAGCGCCGCCCTCGGCCGGTTCGCCACCCTGCCCGAGGAGAAGCTCCTCGCCCGTCCCGAACGCACCGCGCACGCCGCCCTGCGCTCCCGCGGCCTGCCGACACGCACCCTGAACGGGGCGCTCCGCCCCCTGCTCGCCACCCTGCTGCGCGACCCGGAGCTCACCACCTCCAGCCGGGTCGCCGACCTCGCCCTGCGCACCTTCGCCCGCGGCAGGCTCGCCGTACCCGAGGGCGGCGCGGCGGTCCTGCCCGACCTGCTCGCCGCCGCCCTGCCACCCGGCACCGTACGCACCGGGGTCCGGGTCCGGTCGGTGGCCACCAACCTGGTCACCACCGAGGAACACGGCGACTTCCGCTGCCGATCCGTCCTCCTGGCCACCGGGGCCCGCGCCGCCGCCGAGCTCCTGCCCGGCCTGCGCGTGCCCGCCTTCCACGAGGTCACCGTCCTGCACCACGCCACCACCGCACCCCTGTCCCGGGACGGCACGCTGCTCCTGGACGGGGACCCCAACTGGCCCGTCTCCCACACGGCCGTCATGAGCGCGGTCGACCCGACCCGGGCCCCGGCCGGCCGGAGCCTGGTCACCACCACCGTGCTCGGCCCGCCACCACCGGCGCGCACGGTCGCCGCACGGCTGGCCCGGCTCTACGACACCCCCACCCGCGAGTGGGAACTGCTGGCCGTCCACCACACCCCGGAGGCGGTCCCCGCGATGCCCCCGCCGCACGACATGCGGCGTCCCGTGCGGGTACTGGCCGGGCTGTACGTGTGCGGCGACCACCGCGACACCAACACCGTCCAAGGAGCCCTGCACTCGGCCCGCCGCGCCGCCGGCGCCGTCCTGCGCGACTTCGGAATCCCGCTCCCGGTCGCCCCGGAGCCCGCACTCCCGGTGGCGGCCTGAGAACACCTGACGACGCCGGCGGGGCCCTGCTCCCGCCTCGCCGGCGTGCCGGGCGCGCGATCCGCGGCCGACCCGCGGGGTCACGACAAGGCCGCCACCCGGTCCCGGTAGGTCCGCACCGCCGAGGCGTCCCGGTACGGCTCCAGCCGCCGCTCGAAGTCCCGGACGTACTCCACCGCCCGCACCGAGCGCATCTCCATCGCCTGCTGGGCCGCCTCCGCGCCCAGCGCGCACGCCTGGTCCAGCTCGCCCAGCCCCAGCCGGGCCGTGGCCAGCACCACCCGGCAGAACAGCCGGGACCGGGCGTACCCCGGCGCCCTCAGCTGCAGGGACCGCTCCGCGTGCTGCGCCGAGGCCCGGTACTGCTGGAGGTCCCGGTGGCAGTGCCCGAACTCGTCCGCCAGCTGCGCCTCGTCGTAGAACCGCGCCCAGTGCGGTACGTCGTCCCCCGGCCGGGCCGCGCCCAACGCGCGTTCGGCCCGCACCAGGGAGGCCGTCGACGCCCGCACCTCGCCGAGGACCGCGTGTCCGCGCGCCTCCGCCGAGTGGAGCAGCGCCTGCACCACGGGCGGCGGGCCGGAGCCGACGCCCTGCTGGGCCACCCGGGCCAGCTGCACGGCCTCGCGACCGTGGCCGAGGTAGACCGCCTGCCGACTCATGGTGACCAGCACGTACGAGCCGTACGGGCGGTCCGCGGCCGCCTGCGCCAGCCGTAGCGCCTGCACGAAGTAGCGCTGGGCCAGTCCGTGCGCGGCGATGTCGTACGAGGTCCAGCCCGCGAGCCGGGTCAGATCGGCGGCGGCCGAGAACAACCGCCGCCCGGTGGTCTCCCCGTAGGTTCCGCGGAGCATCGGCTCGGCCTCGTGCTCCAGGTAGCGCACCAGGGCCTGCCGGGCGTGCCCGCCGCCGTACGCCTGGTCCAGGGTCCGGAACAGCTCGCTCACCGATCTGAGCGCCGCGATGTCCCCGCCGGTCACGCGCTGCCCGGGGCCGCGGTCGATCTGCCGCTGCCGGGGCACCGAGGCCCGCCCCTGCAGCGGGACGCGGGCCGTGGCGGATTCCGCGCCCCGGCCGACCCGCTCGTCGGCCCGCCCGATCAGCCAGTCCCGGCTGGGCACGACCAGCCCGGCCGGGGTGAAGGCGATCTTCCGGAGCTCGGCGTGCGAGCCGGAGTCCTTGCGCCACAGCCCGCTCGCGATGTCCACGGCCTCCTCCGGGGTGGCCGCGAACTCCAGCCCGGCGTACACGGGCGCGCAGGCGTCCAGGCCCAGGTCCTGGGCCGAGAGGCGGCGTCCGAGGCGGCGGGTGAAGACCTCGGCGATCAGCGCGGGGGTGGTGCCGCGGGGCTGCTGCCCGCGCAGCCACCGGGTCACCGAGGTCTTGTCGTACCGCAGATCGAGACCGTGCTCCAGGCCGAGCTGGTCGACGCGGCGGGCGAGACCGGCATTGGAGAACCCGGCTTCCGCGATCAGCGCCGCGAGCTGCCGGTTGGGGACGCGCTGGGCAGGTCGTTCCGTCATCGGCTCCACGGTTTCCTGACGTGACGGACCGGGGTCCCGGCCCTGTGAACGGCGTGAATGTAGCGGCGAACTTCGCCGATGCCGCCCTCTCTGCCCCACATTCATCCGATCGTGTGCAGAATGCGTAGGGCCCTTTACGGACCGGCCCCCTCCGCCCGCGTACGCTGCGGGCCATGACCCCTCGGCCCCACAGGGCGCACCTCCCCGAGGAGCGAACCGAATCCACTGCCCCGCTGCCCCCGCCCGAACTGACCGAGGCGGAGTGCCGGCGCTGCGGCACCTACATCGCGGGGCTGGACGGCCGGTACGCGTGCGGGGTGTGCGGCTGGGTCAACGACCACTCGGAGGGCCACCGGCGGCTGCCGCGCGCGGACGAGGACCCGGACCGGCCGCCCAAGGGACGGCGCCGGCCGAAGCAACTGCCGGGACCCCCGCCGGAGCCCGAGCCGGAGCCCGAGCCGGAGCCCGAGCCGGAGCCCGAGCCGGGGCCCTGAAGGGGTTCGCGAGGGTCGCCGTACCCTTGCTCGGTGAGGTACGTGCACACAGCAGGTTCAACGAGGAGGCGCTGCGGTGGCTGAGCTTGGGTTTGTCCATCTGGGCTTCGGGCCGGAATCCGTCGAGTACACCGAGGCCTGGGAAGAACAGCGCCGGGTGCACGCGGCCCGCTTCGCGGACGAGATCGAGGACACCTGCCTGCTGCTGGAGCACCTGCCGGTCTACACGGCGGGCCGGCGCACCGACCCCAGTGAACGTCCGCTCGACGGCACCCCCGTCGTCGACGTGGACCGCGGCGGCAAGATCACCTGGCACGGCCCGGGTCAGCTGGTCGGCTACCCGATCATGAAGCTGCCCCGCCCGGTGGACGTGGTCGCCCACGTCCGTCGCCTCGAAGAGGCCCTGATCCGTACCGCCGCCGAGTTCGGCCTGGAGACCACCCGCGTCGAGGGCCGCTCCGGGGTGTGGGTCCTGGGTGACCCCGTCGAGGAGCGTCCGAAGATCGGCGGGCTGTCGCTGGAGTTCGACCCGCGGCTGCACGACGAGGAGTTCGACGCGCGGCTGAACGGCCCCGAGTACGCCCCGTCCAACGCCGGCCAGCGCCGCGAGGACCGCAAGCTCGCCGCCATCGGCATCCGGGTCGCCAAGGGCGTCACCATGCACGGCTTCGCGATCAACGTGAACCCGGACAGCACCTGGTTCGACCGGATCATCCCCTGTGGGATCCGGGACGCCGGTGTGACGTCGCTCTCGTACGAACTGGGGCGGGAGATCACCATCGCCGAGGTACTTCCGGTGGCCGAACGGCACCTGAAGGATGTACTGGAGCACGCGGAGCTGCGGCCCCGCGAGATCGAGCCGGCCGTGGGTTCCTAGCCCTCGGGAATGAGACCGGCCGCCCGCAGGTTGGGCGACGTAAGAGCGTATGAAATTACGGGCGTACCCTGGTGGGCGCCGAACAATCGAAGTCACAGGGAGCCGGTCGTGTCCGCAGTCGCACCCGACGGACGCAAGATGCTGCGCCTGGAGGTCCGTAACGCCCAGACCCCCATCGAGCGCAAGCCCGAGTGGATCAAGACCCGGGCGAAGATGGGTCCCGAGTACACCAAGATGCAGGCCCTGGTGAAGGGCGAAGGACTGCACACGGTGTGCCAGGAAGCCGGTTGTCCGAACATCTACGAATGCTGGGAGGACCGCGAGGCCACCTTCCTCATCGGTGGTGACCAGTGCACCCGGCGCTGTGACTTCTGCCAGATCGACACGGGCAAGCCCGAGGCGCTGGACCGTGACGAGCCGCGGCGCGTCGGCGAGTCCGTGGTCACGATGGACCTGAACTACGCCACCATCACGGGCGTCGCGCGCGACGACCTGGCCGACGGCGGCGCCTGGCTGTACGCGGAGACCGTGCGCCAGATCCACCAGCAGACGGCGGGCCGCGAGTCCGGCCACACCAAGGTCGAGCTGCTGGCCCCCGACTTCAACGCGGTCCCGGAGCTGCTGGAGGAGGTCTTCGCCTCCCGCCCCGAGGTCTTCGCGCACAACGTCGAGACCGTGCCCCGCATCTTCAAGCGGATCCGCCCCGGCTTCCGCTACGAGCGCTCGCTCGACGTGATCCGGCAGGCCCGCGCCTACGGCCTGGTCACCAAGTCGAACCTGATCCTCGGCATGGGCGAGGAGCGCGAGGAGGTCTCGCAGGCTCTGAAGGAGCTGCACGAGGCCGGCTGCGAGCTCATCACCATCACCCAGTACCTGCGGCCCTCGCCGCGGCACCACCCCGTCGAGCGCTGGGTGAAGCCGGCCGAGTTCGTCGAGCTGGCGAAGGAGGCCGAGGAGATCGGCTTCTCCGGTGTGATGTCCGGCCCGCTGGTCCGGTCCTCGTACCGCGCGGGTCGTCTCTACCAGCAGGCGATGGAGAAGCGGAGCGGAGCCGTGGCGTAGGTTGCGGGTCCGCCCGAGGTACGAGGGCGGGCGCGCGGCCGGAGCGGTGGCGAGGCGGAGCTCGACCGGGAGAACGAGAAGCGCGCGTCGGTCCGACCGTTCGCGCGCCGAGCGTGTGAAGTCGCGCACAAAGCGTTACTAATGGGTAACACCGCATCGACGCGGCCCCTAGGCTCTTTCCTGAGGAAGAGTCCGGTGGGCCGCGTCAGTGTTTGCAACGTGTACATCACATTTGACCGACCGGTCACGCCCTGGTAACACCAGTCAGTGACGCTTGGTCCACGCACCGCACACACCGCTCGCATCACGCCGACGCGAGCATCGTGAAAGGGATCGACATCATGCAGGCCGCGCCCGTACGCGCCATTGCCATCCCGACCCTCTCCGACGCCTTCCGGGGCATTGAGTCCCTGCTGATGAGCGGGGCCCGCCGGAACGCCTGGACGGCGGTCCTGGAGGACCGCAAGAGGGCCAAGGACCGGGTCGAAACCGAACACGTACTTGAGGCCGCGGCTACCCGAACCCCGCAGGCCACGTAAACTTCGCTGTATGGCGAGGAAGTCAAACGCAGAGACTGCTGCGAACCCCGGGCGACTGAAGCAGATCGCCCTGACGTACAAGATGACGCGCAAGGCGGACCCGAAGGTCGGTCTGATCGTCGCAGGCGTGGGCATCGTCACCTTCGGTGTCTTCCTCGCGATCGGCTTCCTGGTCGGGCATGAGCTCTACCTGGGCATCCTGGGATTCCTGGTGGCGTTCCTCGCGATGGCGATCGTCTTCGGACGACGGGCCGAGCGGGCCGCCTTCGGGCAGATGGAAGGCCAGCCGGGAGCGGCCGCGGCCGTGCTGGACAACGTGGGACGGGGCTGGACGACCACCCCCGCCGTCGCGATGACCCGGCAGCAGGACATCGTCCACCGTGCCGTCGGCAAGGCCGGCGTCGTGCTGATCGCCGAGGGCAACCCGAACCGCGTGAAGCCGCTGCTCGCGAACGAGAAGAAGAAGCTGGCCCGGATCATGCCGGACGTGCCGGTGCACGACTTCATCGTGGGTACGGGCGAGGGCGAGGTGCCGCTCAAGAAGGTGCGCACCACGCTGCTCAAGCTGCCGCGCGTGCTGGCCGGCCCGCAGATCACCGAGATCAACGACAAGCTGCGCGCCATGGGTGACCTCATGAGCAACATGCCGCTGCCGAAGGGCCCCATGCCGAAGGGCATGAAGATGCCGCGCGGCGGAAAGATGCGCTGACCAGCTCACCTGATTTTCGTATACGACACAGGGGTGCCCCCCGAGCCCGAGGCTCGGGGGGCACCCCTGTGTCGTACCGCGTTTCCGGAAGTCCTAGATGCGGACCTGGACGGCGCGGGCCAGTCGGTCGTGCAGGCCGCGGCCGTCGCGGTCCCAGATCAGCGCCGGGATGACCAGGGCCAGCAGCAGCGTGCGCAGCACCACACGGAAGAGGCCGAGGCGGCCGCCGGACTCCGACATCACCCGGACGCCCAGGATCCGCTTGCCGGGGGTGAAGCCCACGGTGCCGACCGTCAGGATGGTGAGGGCCACGAAGAGCGCGAGGGTCCAGTTGCCGGCCGCGGCCAGGTCGCCGCCGGTGATCAGCCCGTAGGCAATCAGCTGGCAGCCGATCCAGTCGATCACGACGGCGCCGAGCCGACGCCCGAAACGTGCCACCGAGCCGGGCCCCTGCTGGGGCAGGCCGAGCCGCTGACCCGGATAGCCGAAGTCGACACCCATCTCCTCGGCGGCCGCGCGGGGGCCGGAGAGCCAGGATCCGATTGCCTGTCTGTTGTCCACCCGAACACGGTACCCGTGGCGCCGCACGGCCCTCCGGCCGGACCCTGGTTAACTTGTGCGAAACAAATGGGTCATGCTTGGGAAATCCCGTCTGCTTATGGTCGGGTCAGCGTGCGGCACCGCACTGACGCACCACGAGCTATAAAGCCCGTCCCTGCCCCGGGGCCGGGAGTAGGAGGAGTTGGATGTTCAAGAACGCCGACGAAGTGAAGCAGTACATCGAGGAGAACGACGTCAAGTTCGTTGACGTCCGCTTCTGTGACCTGCCTGGTGTGATGCAGCACTTCACCATCCCGGCGCGAGCGTTCGACCCGGCGGAGGAGCTCGCCTTCGACGGATCCTCGATCCGCGGCTTCCAGGCGATCCACGAGTCCGACATGGCGCTGCGTGCCGACATCACCACCGCGCGTCTGGACCCGTTCCGCAAGGACAAGACGCTCAACATCAACTTCTTCATCCACGACCCGATCACGGGTGAGGCCTACAGCCGCGACCCGCGCAACATCGCGAAGAAGGCCGAGGCGTACCTCGCCTCCACCGGCATCGCCGACACCGCGTTCTTCGGCCCCGAGGCCGAGTTCTACGTGTTCGACAGCGTGCGCTTCGCGACCTCCGCGAACGAGGGCTTCTACCACATCGACTCCGAGGCCGGCGCCTGGAACACGGGCTCCGAGGAGAACAACCGTGGTTACAAGGTCCGCTACAAGGGTGGTTACTTCCCCGTAGCCCCGGTCGACCACTTCGCCGACCTGCGCGCCGAGATCTCCCTCGAGCTGGACGCCCAGGGCCTCCAGGTCGAGCGTCAGCACCACGAGGTCGGCACCGGCGGCCAGGCCGAGATCAACTACAAGTTCAACACGCTGCTGGCCGCGGCCGACGACCTGATGCTCTTCAAGTACGTCGTGAAGAACGTCGCCTGGCGCAACGGCAAGACCGCGACCTTCATGCCGAAGCCGATCTTCGGTGACAACGGCTCGGGCATGCACGTGCACCAGTCGCTGTGGGCGAACGGCGACCCGCTGTTCTACGACGAGGCCGGCTACGCGGGCCTCTCGGACACCGCCCGCTACTACATCGGCGGCATCCTCAAGCACGCCCCGTCGCTGCTGGCGTTCACCAACCCGACGGTGAACTCCTACCACCGCCTGGTGCCGGGCTTCGAGGCGCCGGTCAACATGGTGTACTCGCAGCGCAACCGCTCCGCCGCCATGCGCATCCCGATCACGGGCTCGAACCCGAAGGCCAAGCGCGTCGAGTTCCGCGCCCCGGACCCGTCCTCGAACCCGTACCTCGCCTTCTCGGCGCTGCTGCTCGCGGGCCTCGACGGCATCAAGAACAAGATCGAGCCGATGGAGCCGATCGACAAGGACCTCTACGAGCTCTCGCCCGACGAGCACGCGAGCGTCCCGCAGGTCCCGACCAGCCTCGAGGACGTCCTCAAGGCGCTGGAGGCGGACCACGAGTACCTCCTGGCCGGCGGTGTCTTCACCCCCGACCTGATCGAAACCTGGATCGACTACAAGCGCACGCACGAGATCGCCCCGATCCAGCTGCGTCCGCACCCGCACGAGTTCGAGCTCTACTTCGACCTCTAAAGTGCCTGATGGAAGGCCCTCCGCCACTCTCTTCGGAGAGCGGCGGGGGGCCTTTCCGCTTTGACAGGGCCGCATGGGCGAGTGAGGGTGGAAATGACCTAAAAGCCCAATAAGCGAGACACGTGCGGAGGTGCATGAGAATGCGCCGTAAGATCGTTGCGGCAGCCATGGCGGGCGCCGCGGGAATCGCGATAGGTCTGCTGCCCGTCGCCAGCGCGTCGGCCTCGGTCGTCGCCGGAAATGGTGGCGGCGGCGGGAACGGCGGCTACGACTGCTGGCGCTACCCCTCGAACCGCTCCGACGCCCGGTGGAACGTCTGCTGCGACCGAGACTGGCGCAACCGTCCGAGCTGGTGCTGGGACCAGGGCGGCGTCGGCGGATACAACGACAACTGGCGCGACAACAGCAGCTGGCGCGACAACAGCTGGCGCGACTCGAACTGGTCGAACTGGAACGACTCCGGTCGCGGTGGCAACGGTGACTGGGGCAACCACGACGACTGGGGCAACGGTCGTGGCGGCAACGGTGGCGGCGACTGGGGCAACGGCCGGGGTGGTGACGGCGGCAACGGTGGCGGCGACTGGGGCGGCGGCGGCGGTAACGGCGGCGACGGTGGCGGCAACTGGGGCGGCGGTGGCGGTAACGGCGGCGACGGCGGCGGAGGCAACTGGGGTGGCGGCGGAGGGGGCGGTGGCGGCGGTGGCGGCGGCTGGGGTGGTCGCTGAGCCCCACCGGGACACGTAGGACCGCGAGCCCGACCCATGTGATCGGATGCGATGCCCCTGTTCCTCCCCTAGCGGAGGAGCAGGGGCATCGCGCCTGTCAGGTCCCGCAGGCAGCGGACCGCGAGTTCCGCCGGTGAGCCGGACCCCGAGACCGGCGCGTCCGTCGTCGACCACAGCTCCAGCGCGACGCGGATCGCGTCCGTGGCCGCCGCCGCGAGCAGACGCACCTCCAGCGGGTCGGCCTCCGGGCCCACCAACCGGGAGATCACCGGGACCAGGCGCTCCTCGGAGTCCTGGTTCACGCGGTACCAGACCCCGCGCAGGGCCGGGTCGTCCGCCGCCGCGCGCAGCAGGCCGCGGGTCACCTCCAGGCCCTCCTCGACCGCCTGCTGTCCGCTCAGTGAGCGGGTGACGGCGCGTTCCAGCGCCTCGCCCAGCGGGGTGCCGGGGTCCTCCTCGGCGAGCAGCGCGCGCCAGGCGTCACCGCCGCCCGCCAGCAGCGGGGCCACCGCCTCCTGCTTGTTGCGGAAGTAGCGGTAGAAGGTGCGCAGGGCCACCCCCGCCCGGTGGGCGATGTCCTCGGCGGTGGTGCCGTCGGGGCCGTGTTCGGCGAACAGATCGCAGGCCGCGCGGGCGATGTCGAGCTGGGTGGCGGCCTTGCGGCGCTCGGTCAGCGACTGGGCTCCGGGGCCGGCCTGGGGAGAGTACGGGCGAGGGGATCTCACGGGTGAAGCGTACCCCTCGCCAACCTCGGTGATTACATTCTTTGTCGTCATGGCAAAACGTGCCACTGCTTGGGTACGCTCGCGCCATGAACCGTTACGAAGGACGTCGCGTCCTCATCACCGGCGGTGGCTCCGGCATCGGCCGGGCCACCGTCCACCGCATCCTCGCCGAGGGCGGCCGGGTCCACACCGTGGACGTCGACGAGGCCGGCCTGAAGGCCACCGCCGACCAGGCCGCCGCAGGGGGGTACCTCCCAGCGGTAGCTGGGGGAGGCCACGCGGACCGGCTCACCACCGCGCTCCTCGACATATCCGACGAGAACGCCGTCAAGGAGGGCGTGGCCGCCGCGGTCGGCGCCCTCGGCGGGCTCGACGTCCTCGTCAACGCCGCTGGCATCCTGCGCTCCGAGCACACCCATCGGACCACCCTCGACCTCTGGAACCAGGTCATCGGGGTCAACCTCACCGGCACGTTCCTGATGATCCGCGAGTCCCTCCCGGCGCTGCTCGCGGGCGACCGGCCGGCCGTCGTGAACTTCAGCTCCACCTCGGCGTCCTTCGCCCACCCCTACATGTCCGCCTATGCGGCCAGCAAGGGCGGCATCCAGTCCATGACCCACGCGCTCGCCGCCGAGTACAGCAAGCAGGGCCTGCGCTTCGTCAGCGTCGCACCCGGATCCATCGAGAGCGGGATGACCACCGGCACCGGCCCCGGCCTGCCGCAGGACACCGACTGGTCCCTCTTCACCAAGCTGGCCCCGGCCCTCGGCCAGGGCTTCGCCGGCCCGGAGACCGTCGCCGGCGTCGTCGCCATGCTCGGCTCCGAGGACGGTGCGTTCATCACCGGTACGGAGATCCGCATCGACGGCGGCACCCACTACTGATCAGCCGCGGAACCGGTCCCACAGCCGGGGGAAGCGCTCCGCGAGCACGGCTTCGTTCTCGAAGTCCAGCGGGGCGCCCTCCGGCTCGGCCGCCTGCAGCGGGACGCCCAGCTCCGGCGCCACCGCCCCGGTCAGCTGCTCGTACGCCTCGTCGGCCGCGTACCCCAACTCCTCGCCGTCCCCGTCGATCTCCTCGTCGAAGTCGCCCAGGAGCTCCGCCAGCTGGTCCGGATCGTGCACCCCGCCCTCGAACACCTCCCGCCCCTGGCCGATCAGCCAGCAGCGGAAGTAGTCGAAGGCATCGTCGCTCGCCCCGTCGAGCAGAACCCAGGCCGCACCCCACAGGTCCCAGGTGTACGCCCGGTTGTACCGGGACTCGAAATGCCGGGCGAAGTCGAGGACGGAGTCCGGGTCGAGCAGTGCGAGCCGCTCCACGAGCAGCTCGGCGTGTTCCTCGGGGTCGCCGTCGGCGGCCTCGCGGGTACGGTCGACGATCTCCCAGAACTCCGTCTCGTCCATCACCGCTCCAGCATCACGGGTGCGACCCCGCGCCGCCACCGCTCGTACGGCGAAAGGCCGGTGTCCGACCCCCGCGGGGTGGACACCGGCCTTTCACCTGTCACTCGGAGCCTCAGAGGCCGTAGCGCTCCCGGGCCTCCTTGACGGCGGACGCCGGCACCTCGCCGCGGCGGGCGAGCTGGGCCAGCGCGGCCACCACGATCGACTGGGCGTCGACACCGAAGTGGCGGCGGGCGCCCTCACGGGTGTCGGACAGACCGAAGCCGTCCGTGCCGAGCGAGGTGTAGTCCTGCTCCACCCACTGGCTGATCTGGTCCGGGACCTGACGCATCCAGTCGGAGACGGCGAGCACCGGGCTGGTGACACCCTCCAGCGCGCGGGTGACGTACGGGGTGCGGACCTCGCCGCGCAGCAGCGCCTCGTCGCACTCCAGCGCGTCGCGCCGCAGCTCGCCCCAGGAGGTGGCGGACCAGACGTCGGCGGCCACGTTCCACTCGGCGGCCAGCAGTTTCTGCGCCTCCAGGATCCAGTGGATCGCGGTACCCGAGGCCATCAGCTGGATCTTCGGGGCGTCGGCGGCCGGGGCCGCCTCCGCCAGGTCCGCCGCCGTGTTGAAGCGGTACAGGCCCTTGAGGATGCCCTCTTCGACGCCCTCCGGCATCGCCGGCTGCACCTTCGGCTCGTTGTAGACCGTGAGGTAGTAGAAGACGTCCTCGGGCTGCTCGCCGTACATGCGGCGCAGACCGTCCTTGACGATCACCGCGATCTCGTACGCGAAGGCCGGGTCGTAGTTGAGCGACGCCGGGTTCGTGGACGCGATCAGGTGCGAGTGGCCGTCCGCGTGCTGCAGGCCCTCACCGGTCAGGGTCGTACGACCGGCGGTGGCGCCGACGATGAAGCCCTTGCCGAGCTGGTCGGCGAGCTGCCACATCTGGTCGGCGGTGCGCTGCCAGCCGAACATCGAGTAGAAGATGTAGAACGGGATCATCGGCTCGCCGTGCGTCGCGTACGACGTGCAGGCGGCGATGAAGTCGGCCATGGCGCCGGCCTCGGTGATCCCCTCGTTGAGGATCTGCCCGTCCTTGGCTTCCTTGTAGTACATGAGCTGGTCGCGGTCGACCGGCTCGTACGTCTGGCCCAGCGGCGAGTAGATGCCGGCCGACGGGAAGAGGGACTCCATACCGAAGGTACGGGCCTCGTCGGGGACGATCGGCACCCAGCGCTTGCCGGTCTCCTTGTCCCGCATCAGGTCCTTGACGAGCCGGACGAAGGCCATGGTGGTGGCCATCTCCTGCTTGCCGGAGCCCTTGAGCAGCGGGGCGAAGGACCGGTCGGCCGGGGCGGGCAGGGCCACGTGCTTGACCTTGCGGGCCGGGGCCGGACCGCCGAGCGCCGCGCGGCGTTCGTTCAGGTACTGGACCTCGGGGCTGTTCGCGCCCGGGTGACCGTACGGGACCTTGCCGTCGGCGAAGGCGCTGTCGGGGATCGGGAGGCCAAGGAGGTCACGCATGTCCTTGAACTCGTCGATCGTCAGCTTCTTCATCTGGTGGTTCGCGTTCTTCGACTCGAACCCGGCACCCAGCGTGTAGCCCTTGACGGTCTGCGCGAGGATGACCGTCGGCGCGCCCTTGTGCTCCAGGGCGGCCTTGTACGCGGCGTAGACCTTGCGGGGCTCGTGGCCGCCGCGGGAGCTGTGGAAGCACTCGGCGATCTTCGCGTCGGAGAGCAGGGCGCCGAGGGCGACGAGCTCGGCGTTGGCGCCGAAGAAGTGCTGGCGGATGTAGGCCACGTCGCGGGTCGCGTACGTCTGGAACTGCGCGTCCGGTACCTCGCGCAGGCGGCGTACGAGGGCGCCCGTGGTGTCGAGCTGGAACAGCTCGTCCCAGGCGGAGCCCCACAGCGACTTGATGACGTTCCAGCCAGCACCGCGGAACTGGGCCTCCAGCTCCTGGACCACGCGGAAGTTGGCGCGGACCGGACCGTCGAGGCGCTGCAGGTTGCAGTTGATGACGAAGGTCAGGTTGTCGAGCTGCTCGCGGGAGGCGAGGGCCAGGGCGGCGGTCGACTCGGGCTCGTCCATCTCGCCGTCGCCCAGGAAGGCCCAGACGTGCGAGTTCGCGGTGTCCTTGATGCTCCGGTTCTGCAGGTAGCGGTTGAACCGCGCCTGGTAGATCGCGGAGAGCGGGCCGAGGCCCATGGACACCGTCGGGAACTCCCACAGCCACGGCAGGCGCCGCGGGTGCGGGTAGGACGGCAGGCCGTTGCCGCCGGACTCCTGGCGGAAGTTGTCGAGCTGCTGCTCGGAGATCCGGCCGTCGAGGAAGGCGCGGGCGTAGATGCCGGGGGAGGCGTGGCCCTGGATGTAGAGCTGGTCGCCCGATCCGTCGGCCTCCTTCCCGCGGAAGAAGTGCTGGAAGCCGGTCTCGTAGAGCCACGCGGCGGAGGCGAAGGTGGCGATGTGGCCACCGACGCCGTACTTGGAGCCGCGGGTCACCATGGCGGCCGCGTTCCAGCGGTTCCACGCGGTGATCTTGGCTTCCATCTCCTCGTCACCGGGGAACTCGGGCTCCGCGGCGGTCGGGATGGTGTTGACGTAGTCCGTCTCCAGCAGCTTCGGCAGGGCGAGGCCGGCGGCCTCGGCGTGCTGGAGCGTGCGGCGGAGCAGGTATTCGGCGCGGCGCGTACCGGCGGCCTGTGCGACGGCGTCGAGGGAGGCCGCCCATTCGGCGGTCTCCTCGGTGTCGCGATCCGGGAGCTGGTCGAGCTCGCTCGGAAGCTTTCCTACGGGGTCGGACATTGCTGTGCGCCGCCTTCCGGACAAAGGAGAGGTGGTGAAAAAATCCCTGACGGGCAGGACAGGGTCGGTGGACCTGGTTGAGGCCCGCGACGACTGTAAATCGCTGATCGATGATCGATCAAATAAAAGTGACAATGAAACGTCCATCCGGCGAAAGTCGGCACCGCGTGCCAGAGAAAAAGGCACGCGGTGCCGGGCAAACGCGGACAAACAGGCCCGCCCTCAGTCGATCAAGCGCGCGGGGCGCACCCCAGGACATGCCGCTTCACGAGCAGACCGATGTCCGGATCCTGACTGCGGAACGCCTCGACGAGAGCCTCGTGCTCCTCGGCGTACGACTTCTGCACGGTCCCCAGCCAGCGGATGGACAGCGCCGTGAAGACCTCGATGCCCAGGCTCTCCCAGGTGTGCAGCAGCACGCTGTTCCCGGCGGCCCGCACCATCTCCCGGTGGAACCCGACGGTGTGCCGCACCTGCGCGGTCCCGTCCTCGGTCCGGTCGGCCTCCCACAGCGCCGCCACGTGCGGCTCCAGCGCGGAGCAGTCGCTCGCCAGCCGCGGCGCGGCCAGCTCGGCCGCGATCTGCTCCAGACCGGCCCGGACCGGGTAGATCTCCTCCAGGTCGGCCGCGGAGAGGTTCCGGACGCGCACGCCCTTGTTCGGCGCCGACTCGATCAGCCGCAGCGTCTCCAGCTCGCGCAGGGCCTCCCGTACGGGGGTCTGGCTGACCTCCAGCTCCACGGCGATCCGGCGCTCGACGATCCGCTCGCCGGGCTTCCAGCGCCCGCTGACGATCCCCTCCACGATGTGCTCGCGGATCTGCTCGCGCAGCGAGTGCACGACGGGTGGGGTGATCATCGGGGCTTCATCTCCTGTGGGGCGCGCAGGGGGGTGATGCGTAGACAATACGGCCGAGTAGCCCCCACCGGATGCGTTCCCGGTCGGGGACGCCGGGTGAGGCTGGTTACAACAGGCTCCGGACCAGGGCTCCCAGAGGCGTACGACGACGGCGCCCCCGCCCGGAGGGTGTTCCGGGCGAGGGCGCCGTGTGCGACAGCCGGGGCTGTGCGGTGAGCCTTACAGGCCGAGCTCGACCTCGAACTCGCCGGCCTCGAGGATCGCCTTGACGGCCGAGAGGTACCGGGCCGCGTCCGCGCCGTCCACCAGGCGGTGGTCGTAGGACAGGGTCAGGTACGTCATGTCGCGGATGCCGATGTTCGTGCCCTCGGCGGTCTCGATGACCACCGGGCGCTTCACCGTGGCACCGATGCCCAGGATGGCGACCTGGTTCGGGGGCACGATGACCGTGTCGAACAGCGCACCGCGCGAGCCGGTGTTGCTGATGGTGAAGGTCGCGCCCGACAGCTCGTCCGGCGTGATCTTGTTGCCGCGGACCTTGGCGGCCAGGTCGGCGGTCGCCTTGGAGATGCCCGCCAGGTTGAGGTCACCGGCACCCTTGATGACCGGGGTCATCAGGCCCTTCTCGGAGTCCACGGCGATGCCGATGTTCTCCGAGTCGAAGTAGGTGATGGTGCCCTCGTCCTCGTTGATCCGGGCGTTGACGACCGCGTGGGCCTTCAGCGCCTGGGCAGCGGCCTTGACGAAGAACGGCATCGGCGAGAGCTTGACGCCCTCACGGGCCAGGAACGCGCCCTTGGCCTTCTCGCGCAGCTTCATGATCTTGGTGATGTCCACCTCGACCACGGAGCTGAGCTGAGCCTGCGAGTGCAGGGCCTTCATCATGTTGTCGCCGATGACCTTGCGCATGCGGGTCATCTTGACCGTCTGACCGCGCAGCTCGGACACCGCGGCGGCCGGAGCCTTCGCGGCCGGAGCGGCGGCGGCCGGCGCCGGGGCGGCGGCAGCGGCCTTGGCGGCCTCGGCGGCGGCCAGGACGTCCTGCTTGCGGATACGGCCACCGACACCGGTGCCCGAGACCGTGGACAGGTTGACGCCGGACTCCGAGGCGAGCTTGCGCACCAGCGGGGTCACGTACGCGGCCTCGTCACCGGCGGACGCCGGAGCGGCGGCCGGAGCGGCCGGAGCCGGGGCCACGGGGGCGACCGGAGCCGGAGCGGCGACCGGGGCGGCGGCCTGGACCGGAGCCGGAGCGGCCACGGGGGCCGGGGCGGCAGCCGGAGCCGGGGCGGCCGGAGCGGCACCAGCGGCGCCGATGACGGCCAGGACGGTGCCGACCTCGGCGGTCTCGTCCTCGTTGATCCGGATCTCCAGCAGGGTGCCGGCGACCGGCGCGGGGATCTCGGTGTCGACCTTGTCCGTGGAGACCTCGAGCAGCGGCTCGTCGGCCTCGACGGACTCGCCGACCTGCTTCAGCCAGCGGGTGACGGTGCCCTCGGTGACGGACTCGCCCAGGGCGGGGAGCACGACATCGGTGCCGGACGCGGCCGGAGCGGCGGCGGCGGGCGCCTCGGCGGCGGGAGCCGGGGCCGCGGGGGCCTCGGCGACCGGAGCCGGAGCGGCCGCAGGGGCCTCGGCGGCGGCCGGCTCGGCGGCCGGGGCCGCAGCAGGAGCGCCGGAGCCGTCGTCGATGACGGCCAGCTCGGCGCCGACCTCGACGGTCTCGTCCTCGGCGACCTTGATCGAGGCCAGGATGCCCGACACGGGGGAGGGGATCTCGGTGTCGACCTTGTCGGTCGAGACCTCGAGCAGCGGCTCGTCGGCCTCGACGCGCTCGCCCTCGGCCTTCAGCCAGCGGGTGACAGTGCCCTCGGTGACGCTCTCACCGAGCGCCGGAAGGGTTACGGAAACCGACATGGTTTCAGTTGCTCCTAACGAAAGTGCGGAAGTGGTCGTCGCGCCCGTGACGAATTAGTCGTGGGAGTGAAGCGGCTTGCCGGCCAGGGCCAGGTGGGCCTCGCCCATCGCTTCGTTCTGGGTCGGGTGCGCGTGGATGAGCTGCGCGACCTCGGCCGGCAGAGCTTCCCAGTTGTAGATCAGCTGGGCCTCGCCGACCTGCTCGCCCATCCGGTCACCGACCATGTGGACGCCGACCACGGCACCATCCTTGACCTGGACGAGCTTGATCTCGCCCGCGGTCTTGAGGATCTTGCTCTTGCCGTTGCCCGCCAGGTTGTACTTCAGGGCCACGACCTTGTCCGCGCCGTAGATCTCCTTGGCCTTGGCCTCGGTGATGCCGACGGAAGCGACCTCGGGGTGGCAGTAGGTGACGCGCGGGACACCGTCGTAGTCGATCGGGACGGCCTTGAGACCGGCCAGACGCTCTGCGACCAGGATGCCCTCGGCGAAGCCGACGTGCGCGAGCTGGAGGGTGGGGACGAGGTCACCGACGGCCGAGATGGTCGGCACGTTGGTCTGCATGTACTCGTCGACCAGGACGTAGCCGCGGTCCATCGCGACGCCCTGCTCCTCGTAGCCCAGACCCTGCGAGACGGGGCCGCGACCCACCGCGACCAGCAGCACCTCGGCCTCGAAGGTCTTGCCGTCGACCAGCGTCACGCGGACGCCGTTCTCCGTGTACTCGGCCTTGTCGAAGAAGGTGCCCAGGTTGAACTTGATGCCGCGCTTGCGGAACGCGCGCTCCAGCAGCTTCGAGCTGTTCTCGTCCTCGACCGGCACGAGGTGCTTGAGGCCCTCGATGACGGTGATGTCGGAGCCGAAGGACTTCCACGCCGAGGCGAACTCGACGCCGATGACGCCGCCGCCCAGGACGATCGCCGACTCGGGGACGCGGTCCAGGACCAGCGCGTGGTCCGAGGAGATGATGCGGTTGCCGTCGATGTTCAGGCCCGGCAGCGACTTCGGCACGGAGCCGGTCGCCAGCAGGATGTGGCGGCCCTGGATGCGCCGGCCGTTCACGTCGACGGAAGTCGGGGAGGAGAGGCGGCCCTCTCCCTCGATGTAGGTCACCTTGCGGGAGGCGACCAGGCCCTGCAGACCCTTGTACAGGCCCGAGATGACCTCGTCCTTGTACTTGTGGACACCCGCGATGTCGATTCCCTCGAAGGAGGTCTTGACACCGAACTGGGCGGCTTCACGCGCCTGGTCCGCGATCTCGCCCGCGTGCAGCAGAGCCTTCGTGGGGATGCAGCCGTTGTGCAGGCAGGTGCCGCCGAGCTTGTTCTTCTCGATCAGGGCAACGTCCAGACCCAGCTGGGATGCGCGCAGCGCCGCGGCGTAACCGCCACTGCCACCGCCGAGGATCACTAGGTCGAAAACGGTGCTGGCGTCGTTCGCCACGTCACGTCCTCCATGCATGTGCGCCGGGCACCGGTCCTCTGTGACCGGGCGGCGGCTGGTATACGGCCGCTTGTTTCTTCGGCCCTGTGGTGGGGGCCCTGTCCTGCCGAGAACCCATCTTCGCATTTGTCGGGGGAACACGGGACGCCGGGCCCACGATGTGATCGGGCGATCAGCCCGGACCGCGGGTTACCTGTGCGTAGGTACCTACCGAGATACCTACCGATTCCTTCAGGTTTCGTCGTGAGACGGACGCGGACGGGACACGGACGGGACACGGACGAAAAGCACCCCGGGCCGTGACCCGGCCCGGGGTGCGTCACATCACATCGAACGAGGTCGTCAGCCGAGGTCGCCCGTGGCCGTGCGCTCGGCCAGCCGCACCAGGGTGCGGACGGCGGAGCCGGTGCCGCCCTTGGGGGTGTAGCCGTGCGGCGCGCCCTCGTGGAAGGCCGGGCCGGCGATGTCGAGGTGGGCCCAGGTGATGCCCTCGCCGACGAACTCCTGGAGGAACAGGCCGGCCACCAGGCCGCCACCCATGCGGACACCCATGTTCGCGATGTCGGCGGTGGGGGAGTCCATGGTCTTGCGCAGCTCGGCGGGGAGCGGCATCGGCCAGGAGGACTCGCCGACCTCCTCGGCGATCTCGTGGATCGACGTACGGAAGGCGTCGTCGTTCGACATGATGCCGAAGGTGCGGTCACCGAGGGCGAGCACCATGGCACCCGTCAGGGTGGCGACGTCGACGATCGCGTCCGGGTTGTCCTCGGAGGCCTTGGTCAGCGCGTCACCGAGGACCAGTCGGCCCTCGGCGTCCGTGTTGAGGACCTCGACGGTCTTGCCGCTGTACATGCGCAGCACGTCACCGGGCTTGGTGGCGGAGCCGGACGGCATGTTCTCGGCGAGCGCGAGCCAGCCGGTGACGTTGACCCGCAGGCCCAGCTTCGCGGCCGCGACCACGGAGGCGAAGACGGCGGCGGCGCCGGCCATGTCGCACTTCATCGTCTCGTTGTGGCCGGCCGGCTTCAGGGAGATGCCGCCCGAGTCGTAGGTGATGCCCTTGCCGACGAAGGCCAGGGTCTTCTCCGCCTTAGGGTGCGTGTACGTGAGCTTCACCAGGCGCGGCAGGTTCTCGGAACCCTTGCCGACGCCCATGATGCCGCCGTAGCCGCCCTTGATCAGGGCCTTCTCGTCCAGCACCTGGACCTTGATGCCGTTCTCCTTCGCGGCCGCGGAGGCGACCGCGGCGAAGGCCTCGGGAGTCAGGTCGTTCGGCGGGGTGTTCACCAGGTCACGGGCGACGTTGACCTCGGCCGCCACGACCGCGGCGCGCTCGATCGCGGCCTTGTGCTCCTTGTCGCGGGGCTTGGCACCCAGCAGGGCCACCTCGGCCAGCGGGGCCTTCGGGGCGGCGCCCTTGGCCTCCTTGCGGGCCTTGTTCTCGCCGCCCTGGTAGGCGGTGAACGCGTACGCGCCCAGCAGCGCGCCCTCGGCGACGGCGGTGACCGCCGAGGCGTCCTCCAGCGGGAGGGCGAAGGCGGCCTTCTTGCTGCCGTGCAGCGCGCGGGCGGCGGCGCCGGCGGCGCGGCGCAGCACCTCCTCGTCGAACGACTCGTCCTTCTCGGGGACGGAGCCGAGCCCCACCGCCAGCACGACCGGGACCTTGAGGCCCGCCGGGGCCGGCAGCTTGGTGATCTCGCCTTCGGCGCCCGAGGCGCCCAGCGCGTCGAGGACGCCGGCGAGCTTACCGTCGTACGCCTTGTCCACGGCCTCGGCGCCCGCGGCGACGATCGGTCCCTTGGGGCCCTTCGCCACGCCGACCACGAGGGCGTCGGCGCGGAGCGTCGCCGCGCCGGCAGTGCTGAGAGTCAGAGCAGTCACGGTGGTGAAGTCTCGCTTCCGTTTGTGTGTGTGGGCCGAGTGGGTGGACGGCCATCCGTAGCGATCGTATTCGGGCCCGACAGCCGCCAGAAATGAGCCTACGCGTACGCGCTCGTCCGTACGTCACTCGAAGGTTTGGCAAGTTGTTCGATCAAGCGGCCATCAGGTTCACCCATCTGTGGACTCTGCTCCAGGTTTGCCTCGTAGACCTGACGAGGTCCGAAAGACTCGGTCCACTCTCGCAAGGGGACGCGGGGTTCCTTTGCATGATTTCCACAGAGCCTCCCAGGTCCGGCTGTCCGCCAAGGGCCGAGTCGAGGGATGCCTGCGGGGGGAAAGGCCGAAAATGGTCAACAAGAACCGGATGAACAGGGTCGCCGCGATGATGGCGGCAGCTGCCCTGGTATCCGTGGCAGTACCCGCCGCGACCGCCCAGGCGGCCGCGACACCACGCGTCGATCTGAAGGTGCTGGTCGTCGACGACGGCGGCAGCTCGGTCGAGGCGATCACCGCGGAACTCCGCGACACGGGGGTGCCCTACACCCGCGTACAGCTGGGCAGCAGCGGCCGCCCGGTCATCAACGCGGGCTTCCTCAGCGACACCGTGGACGGCCGTCCGCGCGCCAAGTACCAGGGTGTCGTCCTGCCGAACGAGAACCCGTTCGGCGAGGGCTCGGCCGAGATGGCCGCCCTCACCGCCTACGAGACGACCTACGGCATCCGCCAGGTCGACGCCTACACCTGGGCCCACCCGGGCGTCGGGCTGGAATACACGGACAACGGCGGCTACAGCGGACAGCTCGACGGCACCCAGGCCGCCGTCACCACCGCCGGCAAGTCGGGCCCCTTCGCCTACCTCGGCGGCCAGGTCACCTTCGAGGACAACTCGGCCCTGGTCCCCGAGAGCTTCGGCTTCATGGGCAAGCCGCGCCCCGGCTACACCAGCTACGTCGACGCGCCCGTCGGCTCCGGCCGGGCCTCGCTCGTCGGCGAGTACACGCACGACGGCCGCAGCGAACTGGTCGTCACCTTCGGCTACAACCAGTACCAGCAGCAGTTCCGGCTGCTCGCCCGCGGCATCGTCGACTGGCTGACCCAGGGGGTGCACCTCGGCCAGAGCCGCAACTACTTCGCGGTCCACGTCGACGACGTCTTCGCCCCCGACGCCCGCTGGAACAAAGACCTGAACTGTACGCCGGGCGACTACGCCTGCGCGGGCGGCGAGGGCAAGGAGAGCACCATCCGGATGAGTGCCGCCGACGCCGTGTACGCGGCGCAGTGGCAGACGTCGAAGAACTTCAAGCTCGACATGCTCTTCAACGGCGGTGCCGGGGAGGAGTGGAAGGCCGAGAACGGCGGCGTCGACGCGCTGACCGCCCAGCTCGTCGCCGACCGCGCCAAGTACCGCTGGATGAACCACACCTACACCCACCCGTTCCTCGGCTGCGTCCAGAACACCACCGTCACCCCGTGGACCTGTACGAAGAACTCCGCCGGCGCGATCCAGTACATGAGCCGCGCCGAGATCTCCGCCCAGATCCGCGACAACAACAACTGGGCCGCCACCAAGGGCATCACCACGGACAAGACCGAACTGGTCACCGGTGAACACTCGGGCCTCAAGACCGCACCGCAGCAGCCCGTGGACAACCCCAACCTGGCCGGCGCCCTCGCCGACAACGGGGTCAAGTGGGCGGGCAGCGACAACTCCCGCGAACCCGCGCAGCGCGCGGTCGGCGCCGCCCTCACGGTCCCCCGGCACCCGATGAACGTGTACTACAACACGGGCACCAACGCCGAGATGGCCGACGAGTACAACTGGATCTACACCAGCCGCGCCCAGGGCGGAAGCGGCGTCTGCGAGGACAACCCGGCGACCTCCACCTGCCTGCCGGCCGCGCTGAACGTCAACACCGGCTACCTCGACACCATCGTCCCGGCCGAGGCCCGCACCGCCCTGCGCCACGTCCTGGCCAACGACCCGCGGCCGCACTACGTCCACCAGTCCAACCTCGCCGAGGACCGGACCCTCTACCCGGTGCTCAACCAGGTCCTCGACACCTACCGCGCCCTGTACGCCCCCAGCGCGCCGATCGTGAACCAGAGCATGAAGGACACCGGCGTCGAGTTCCAGCGCCGCGCCGCCTGGGACAAGGCCATCGCGGACGGCAAGGTCACCGCCTACCGCATCGGCAAGGACGTCACCATCAAGGCGCCCTCCGGGATCGTCGCCCCGGTGACCGCCCCCACCGGCACCAAGAAGCAACTGCTGCTCGGCACCGCCGACTTCGGCACCGCGTACGCCGGTACCCGCTCCGCCTGGGCCGGTCCGGAGCTGCTCCAGAGCGCCGTCACGCTCAAGCTGCCCAGCTGACCGTCCCGCAAGCCACCACGAGTACCACCTAGCGCCGGCGCTCCGCGAAACCCACGGGCGCCGGCCCCTTTTCCGTCCTGGGGGGACACACCGCATGAGTCATGGGCGTCACGTCACCATGCTCACCGAAGGCACCTACCCGCACGTCCACGGGGGCGTCAGCACCTGGTGCGACCAACTGGTGCGAGGTATGCCGGAGGTCGACTTCAACGTCATAGCCCTGACCGGCTCCGGACGAGAGCCGGTCACCTGGGAACTGCCCCGCAACGTCTACCGGCACACCGCCTTCCCGCTGTGGGGGCCGCTCCCGTCCCGCAGCCGCCGGTCCGCCCTGCGCGGCAGGGCCCACCGCCGCTTCACCGAGGTCTACGAGAGCTTCCTGCTCTCCCTGCTCGACCCCGAGCCCGATCCCGCCCGGCACAGCTTCTCCGAAGCCCTGCGCGAACTGGCCGTCCTGGCTCGGGCCGGAAAGCTCGCACCGGCCCTGCGCTCCGAGTCCGTCCTACGGCTGCTGATGACCGTATGGACCCGGCCCGGACTCGTCACCGCCGAGGCCGCGCCCACCATCCACGACGCGCTCACCGCCACCGACCTGCTGGAACACGCACTGCGCCCGCTCGGTGTCCGGATCCCGCCCGACAGCGTCGCCCACGCCGTCAGCAGCGGCCTCGCCACCCTCCCGGCCCTCGCCGCCAAGTACCTCGACGGGGTCCCCTTCCTGCTCACCGAGCACGGCATCTACCTGCGCGAGCGCTACCTCGGCTATCGCAGCGCCGCCCAGCGCTGGCCCGTCAAGGCCCTCATGCTCGGCTTCTACCGCGAACTCAACACCGAGGGCTACCGGCAGGCCGACCTGATCACCCCGTGCAACCAGTACAACCGCCGCTGGGAGGAACGCGGAGGCGCCGAATCCGACCGCATCCGCACCGTCTACAACGGCGTCGACCCGCACGCCTTCCCCGAGGCCGGACCCGAACCCGACGTGCCCACCCTCAGCTGGTGCGGCCGCATCGACCCGATCAAGGACCTCGAAACCCTCATCCGGGCCTACGCCTTCATGCGCGAGGAACTGCCCGCCCTGCGGCTGCGCCTCTTCGGCCCGGTGCCGGCCGGCTGCGAGGAGTACAAGCTCCGCCTGGAGAAGCTCGCCGCCGAACTCGGCGTGACCGACGGGATCACCTACGAGGGCCGCATCGACCAGGTGGCGCAGGCCTACGCGGCCGGCAGCGTCGTCATGCTCTCCTCCATCAGCGAGGGCTTCCCCTTCAGCATCATCGAAGCCATGTCCTGCGGCCGCACCACCGTCTCCACCGACGTCGGCGGAGTCCGCGAGGCCGTCGGCGACACCGGCCTCGTCGTCCCGCCGCGCGAACCCGAGACCATGGCCCGTGCCACCCTCGCCCTGCTCCGCGACGACCGACGCCGGGCCGAGCTCGGCCGGATGTCCCGCAAGCGGGTCGTGGAGAAGTTCACCCTCCACCAGTCCGTGGACGGCTTCCGGCACATCTACCGCGAACTCGCCGGCCAGCCCGTCCTGCCCGTCCACGCGGGCGACGAATGGACCCAGCGGCTCGCCGACCCCTGGTACCGCGAACTCGCCGCCGACGGGAGCCTGTGGTGAGCGGATCCCTCTGGCTCAAACCACCCGGCTCCGGCTCCGGCCCCTGCGCCGACACGCTCCCGGCCGTCCCCCGGCCGCGCCGCGGCGCCGACGTCACCGCGGCCGATGCCGCCGCCGACCCCATGGACGAACTCGCCGAACGCCTCGACGTGTTCATCGCCTCGGCCGTGCACCCCGACGAGATCGCCGCCATCCTCGAATCCGACGGCATGACGGACGAGTACATCCGGCTCACCTACGGCCGGCACGACTCCTTCGGACTCGCCGAGGAGCTCTACGCCCGGGTGCCCCGCTCCTTCCCGGAGCCGGGCGCCGCCCCCGACCCCTGGAAGGTGTCCCTCACCGCCTGCCTGCTGCGCGGGGTGATCTTCGCCCTGCCCGGCCTGGCCTACCTGCTCGGCGCGCCCCTGCTCGAAGGCCCGCAGGACCGCCTCGGCCTGCCCGCCGGGACCCTGACCCTGCTCGCCGGCGCGCTCATCGGCTGGGTCTGGGACCAGACCCTGTCCCACCGGGCCTACTCCTGGCTCGGCCTCGGCGACCGGGGCGCCGCCGGGCGGACCCTGCTCATCGGCGCCCCCGTCGGCGCCCTGCTGGGCACCGCCGCCGCGCTGTCGGTGCCCGGCGGGCCCCCGTTCTCCTACGCCTTCGCCGCCGGGCAGGCCCTCTACGTCGGGGCCGCCACCGTCCTGCTGGTCCTCGGCCGGGAACGGGTCCTGCTCTGCGCACTCGCCCCGATGGCCGTCGGAGCACTGCTCGCGCTCTTCGTCGACCTGCCCGTACCGGTCCGGGTGACCCTGCTCGTGACGTCCCTGCTGGCCGCCTGCGCCCTGGCCCTACGGGAACTCCCGCTGGCCGACGGGCTACGGGCCGCCGCGCAGCGGATCCGCACCTCGGCGGCCCGCCGCCCCGGCCAGGGCCCCGTGCGCTGGCAGATGCTGCGCGGAGCCGAGGAGGACTTCGCGCCCCGCGGACCCCGGATCGGGGACTCGGTCCCCTACGGGGTCTTCGGCCTCGGCACCGGCCTGCTCGTGCTGTACGCCGCCCTCGGCGAGGTCCTCGCCGGAGGCCCCGCAGAAGCGGTCGCCGCCCCCTCGGCGGTGGCCCTCACCCTCAGCATGGGCCCGGCCGAATGGCTGCTCCACCGGTTCCGCAGCGGGAGCCTCTCCGGGCTCCAGGGGGCCCGCTCGCCGCGGGCCTTCCGGCGCCGGATGCTCGCCACCCTGACCCGGTGCCTGGCCGTCTACCTTTCCGTCCTGCTGGCCCTGGGGCTGGTCGGCACCCTGCTCTGGCCCGACGCCCCCGTCCTCACCGGGGTCCGGATCGCGACCCTGCTGCTGCTCGGGGCCGTCATGTGGACCGGGCTGCTGCTGCAGTCCTTCGGAGCCGTCCGGCCCGCGGCCGTCGTCTGTTCCTCGGCCGCCGTCGCCCAGAGCCTGGCCCTGCTGACCGGGCTGGGCCAACCCCGCGCTGTCCAACTGGTCGTGGCCGGCGCGGCCGCCGCCGTCCTGGCCGCCCTGGTCTGCCTGCTCCTCGGCCGCGCGACCGCCCACCGATGACGCACCATCCGTCCGAGAAGAAGGACCCCATGCTGCTGGTGCCCCTCTACGAGCATCCCGCCGACCGGCCGGAAGCCTGGGAGCGGCTCATCCGCTCCGCCGGCCGGCTGCACTCGGTGGTCCTCAACCCCGACAGCGGACCGGGCGCCGCCCGCGACGAACGCTTCGCCGCCGTCGCCGAGCGGTTGCACGAGGTCGGCGTACCCGTCCTCGGATACGCCGACACCGACTACGGTCGGCGCCCGCACGCCGAGGTGGTGCAGGACCTGCTGCGCCACCGCGACTGGTACGCCACCGACGGGGCCTTCCTCGACCAGGCCTCCGCCGACCCGGAGCTGCTCCCGCACTACGGGCGGCTCGTGGTGGCCGCCCGGGCCGCGGGCGCCCAGACCCTCGTCCTCAACCACGGGGTCCACCCGCACCCCGGCTACGCCGAACTCGCCGACCTGCTCGTCACCTTCGAGGGCCCCTGGGACGCCTACCGGGACGCGGCCGCCGTACCGCCCTGGACCGCCGACCATCCGGCCCAGCGGTTCTGCCACCTCGTGTACGGGGTCCCGCCGGGCGCGCTCGCCGCCCGACTCGCCGAGGAACTCGCCGCCGAACGCGGAGCCGGGGTGCACTGCGCCGTCCCCGGCAGCGGCGCCCACCCCTGGGGGACCTTGCCGTACGCCCTGGAGGCGGCGGGATGAGGAAGCTCGCACTCCTGCTGGCCGTGCCCCTGCTGCTGCTCGCCGCCTGTACGAGCCCCTCGCCCGAACCGGAACGGGACGAGCTGTCGCCCGACCCGGCGCCGGGGGAGCGGTGGCAGCCGAAGCCGGGCGTCGGCTGGCAGTGGCAGCTCACCGGGAAGCTCGACACCTCGGTGAAGGCGGCCGTCTACGACATCGACGGGTTCAACACGACGAAGGAGCAGCTCGCCATCCTGAAGAAGGACGGCCGCAAGACCATCTGCTACCTCTCCACCGGCGCCTGGGAGGACTTCCGCCCGGACGCCGACGCCTTCCCGAAGGCACTGCTCGGCGAGGGCAACGGCTGGGACGGCGAACGCTGGCTGGACATCCGGGCCCTGGCGGAACTGGAACCGCTGATGGCCAAGCGGTTCGACATGTGCAAGGAGAAGGGCTTCGACGCGGTGGAGCCCGACAACATGGACGGCTACGCCAACCGGTCCGGCTTCCCGCTGACCGCGGACGACCAGCTGAAGTACAACCGCCTGATCGCCCGGCTGGTCCACGACCGGGGCATGTCGGTGGGGCTGAAGAACGACCTGGACCAGATCCCGGAGCTGGTCGGGGACTTCGACTTCGCGGTGAACGAGCAGTGCGTGGAGTACGAGGAGTGCGACCGGTACGTGCCGTTCATCGACGCGGGCAAGGCGGTCTTCCACGTGGAGTACGAGGGCCGCCTGAACCGTTGGTGCCCGCGGGCCCGTGCGGCGAAGCTGAGCTCGATGCAGAAACGGTACGACCTCGACGCCTGGCGCCAGGTCTGCCGATAGCCTCGCCGGCCGCATTCAGGCGGGCCTGGGCCAATTTCAGCCTCGCCGGCGTTTGAG
>NZ_JBGBPT010000084.1:28688-39900 GCF_041106355.1 Streptomyces sp. BF23-19
CACCGGGCTCCGCCCGGACCCTCCCCCAGCTACCGCTGGGAGGTGCCCCCTGCTCAAACGCCGGCGAGGCTGAAATCGGCCGGGCCGAGGCTGGACGGCGGCCAGGTCGAAGCGGCGGCTACCCCAGGGGGAGGATGGCGTGGACGCGGTAGCCGCCGCCGAAGCGGGGGCCCGCGAAGCAGGTGCCGCCCAGGGCGCCGGTGCGCTCGCGCATCCCGAGGAGGCCGTGGCCCCCGCCCGGGTCGGGGGGCTCCGGCGCCGGGTCCGCCGACTCACCGCCGTCGTCCAGGACCGTCACCTCCACCGACGGCCCCACCCGCACCACGCTGACCTCCGCCTTCGCCCCCGGCCCCGCGTGCTTGCGTACGTTCGTCAGCGCCTCCTGGATCACCCGGTACGCCGCCAGGTCCACCGCCGCCGGCAGCGGCCCCGCCGCCACGTCCTCCAGCTGGACGATGACCTCCACCGGCAGCCCGGCGTGCCGGAAGGTGCCCACCAGTTCGTCCAGGACGCCGAGCCCCGGCGCGGGCTCCGTCGGCGCCTCCGGGTCGCCGGACTGCCGTAGCAGCCCGACCGTGGCCCGCAGTTCGTTCAACGCCGACCGGCTGGCGTCCCGTACGTGCGCCAGCGCCTCCTTGGCCTGGTCCGGGCGCTTGTCCATGACGTGCGCGGCCACTCCCGCCTGCACGTTGACCAGGGCGATGTGATGGGCGACCACGTCGTGCAGGTCCCGGGCGATCCGCAGCCGCTCCTCGGCGACCCGCCGCCTGGCCTCCTCGTCCCGGGTCCGCTCGGCGCGCTCGGCGCGTTCCCGGATGGCGTCGACGAAGGCCCGCCGGCTGCGTACGGCGTCGCCGGCGGCCGCGGCCATCCCGGTCCAGGCGAAGATCCCGATGTTCTCCTGCGCGTACCAGGGCAGCGGTCCGGCCAGCATGGCCACGCCCGTCAGCCCCGCCATGGTGAGCAGCCCGATCCGCCAGGTCGTCGGCCGGTCGGTGCGGGAGGCCACCGTGTACAGGGCGATCACGGTGCACATCGCGACGGGGGCCCGCGGTTCCCCGGTGGTCAGCTCCAGCAGGGACAGTCCGCACGTCACGGCGAGCACGGCGCGCGGCTGCCGGCGCCGGAACACCAGGGCGGCCGCGCCGAGCAGCATCAGCAGCAGCGAGAACGGCTCGGGGGTGCGCGTCCCGAAGGTGGGCCCGTGCGGCCCGTGCGGATCGGCGAAGGAGCCGACGACCATGGCGACGAACGCCCCGAACGCCAGCACGGCATCGGTGGCGAGCGGATGGGCCCGCATCCACTGCCGGGTGGGGGCGAACGGGCCGAGGTCTGTCGTCACCCGGATACCGTACGGCCTCATCCGCCGGCGCCCCCTACGGCGGAGGGTGGGGCCCCAGCGGCACCTGCGCCCGTACCGGCCCCCAGTGGGCCCGCACCACGCACACCGCCATGACGGCGGTGATGGCCGCCAGGTGTTCCTTGCCCGCCAGGTTGTCCTTGACCAGCACCTCGCCGATCATCGCCAGGATCACCAGGGCGCCGGTCAGGTAGGCCCGGTAGCGCCAGCAGAGGTAGATGGCCAGCCCCACCACCGCCGCCGAGGGCCCGGTGTCGTTGACGATCCGGTCGGACACCGGCAGGCCGAGGGGATGCTCCGGCCCGAGCGCGAGCCCGATCCGCGCGTACGTGGTTCCGGCGAGGGTGGCGACGTAGCCGATCAGCAGGGTGCGCCACCAGCCGATGCAGATCTCGGCGATGCCGAAGACGAGCAGGATCTGCGCGAGCGCCCCCCACACCGGCAGGTCCAGGGCGGGGACGAACAGGGACAGCGGGGTGCGCAGGAGGGCGAGCCCGAGCGGGTCGGCGGCTTTGACCGATCCGAGGTTCTGGACGGGCTGGAACCCCCAGGAGGTGTTCTGCACGATCTGGAAGACCGAGGTCAGGCAGACCGCGCCGATGGTCATCGGGATCGCCCGCCACCTGTCGCGGACGAGCGCGTCCCGGACGGTCCAGAACATGGGTCCCCACTCACGGCGGGCGAACTGCCGGAGTGGGGACGTGTTCCACGCTGTCAACGGCGGGTCTCCAGGTGTCTGCGGTGCAGCCACTTCGGAAGGCCGGGGGCCTCCAGGAAGCCCTCGGCCCGGCCGGCCGCGACACCGATCCGCAGCAGGTCCGAACTCTTCTCGAAGAGCATGAACCGCGGTTCCCAGATCGGCCGGTATTTGGCGTTGGCCCGGTAGAGGGACTCGATCTGCCACCAGCGGGAGAAGAAGCTGAGCAGCGAGCGCCACATCCGCAGCACCGGACCGGCGCCGAGCCGGGATCCGCGCTCGAAGACGGACCGGAACATCGCGAAGTTGAGGGAGACCTGGGTGACCCCGATCTCCTTGGAGCGTTCGAGGAGTTCGATGACCATGAACTCCATCAGGCCGTTCTCGGAGTTCCGGTCCCGGCGCATCAGGTCCAGCGACAGACCCTTGGGTCCCCACGGTACGAACGACAGCACGGCCCGCAGCTCGCCGTTGCCGTCGGTGCACTCCAGCATCACGCACTGGCCGTCCGCGGGATCACCCAGTCGGCCCAACGCCATGGAGAAGCCGCGCTCGGTGGCGCCGTCGCGCCAGTCGTCGGCGCGGCGCACCAGCTCGGCCATCTCGTCGGCCGGGATGTCGTCGTGGCGGCGGATGTGAACGGTGTACCCGGCCCGCTTGACGCGGTTGAAGGCCTGCCGGACGGTCCGCATGGCGCGGCCCTCCAGGGTGAACTCGGCGGTCTCGACGATCGCCTCGTCACCGAGTTCGAGGGCGTCCAGGCCGTGCCGGGCGTAGATCTGCCCGGCCTCCTCGCTCGCCCCCATCACGGCCGGTACCCAACCGTGCTCGCGGGCCTCGGCCAGCCACGGGTCGATGGCGCCCGGCCAGGCCTCGGGGTCGCCGATCGGGTCGCCGGAGGCCAGCGAGACCCCGCCGACGACGCGGTAGGTGACGGCGGCCTTGCCGGTGGGGGACCAGATGACGGACTTCTCGCGGCGCAGCGCGAAGTAGCCGAGCGAGTCGCGGTCGCCCTGCCGGGCCAGCAGCGCCCGTAGCCGCTCCTCGTCCTCCTCGCTGATCGGGTCGACGGCGCGGCGCGAGCGGAAGGCGGCGAACAGCACGGCGAGCAGCAGCAGCATCGACATGACGTTGATGACGACGTCCACCCAGCCGGGCGTGGTGATCGCCTCGGAGGCCCGCTCACCGGGCGTCAGGGTGATCAGCCGCATCACGCCGTACCACCAGCGCTCCGGGAAGGAGGCCTCGGCGCTGAGCGGGGAGGTGTTGGTGGCGCCGACGAGCAGGGCCGCGATCAGGGAGGTGAGCAGCAGGCCGACGGCGGCGACGGCGCTGGCGAGCGTCGGGTTGGAACGGTCGCCCTTGGCGTAGAACTCGCGGCGGCCCAGCAGCAGGGCCCCGGTGAAGGCGGCGGTCAGGACCAGGGAGACCCAGTTCTGCGCGTGCTCACGGATCTCCTCGTGCGTGGAGAGCGCGTAGGCGAGGAGCAGGGCCAGGAGGCCGCTGAGGACCAGGTTGAGGATCCAGGAGGCCCGCTTGCGGCGGCCGAGGGTGACGGCGAGCAGCAGGGTGAACAGCCCGGAGGCGAACCCCGCGGTGAGCATGTACGGGGTGTAGAAGTCCTCGACGTTGTGGCGTCTGAGGTCCTGCCCGAGCGAAACCCACACCGCGCTGAGGAAGTTGATGAAGGTGACGGCGCGCAGGTACCACACCGCGAACGCGGCGCCGTGCCGTGAACGGGCGCTCCCGCGGCCGGTCTCCCGGCCGCTGCCCGCCGCCCTGCCGGCGGGGTCGCCGCCGGTCTCTTTCCTGCCGGCTGACGGACCGGTCGCCGGTACGGCGGTGCGGTCGGTCTCTGCGCTGGTCAAACGGACCTCTCCCATAAAAAGCGATCATATGGGGCGCAGCTGTCCGTCATTGTGCGGTCGGGGGCCACGGCCTGGTCAGGACCGCGGGCCCCGGCGGCTCATTCCGTCGGCTCCGCCACCGCCCGCTCCGGGAGTTCCGCCGCGAGTGTGGCGGCCGCCTGGACGAGGGGGAGAGCCAGCAATGCCCCGGTACCTTCACCTACTGTGACGCCGTGATCGAGCACGGGGTTGAGCGCCATTCGGTCAAGTGCCTTCGCCTGGCCCGGCTCGCCGCTGGCCTGTCCGGCCAGCCACCAGTCAGGAGCCCGGAACGCGGCCCGCTGGGCCACCAGCCCGCACGCGGCCGAAACGACACCGTCAAGGATGACCGGGGTACGGCGCACCGCGCACTGGAGGAGGAATCCGGTGATGGCGGCCACGTCCGCACCGCCGACCGCGGCCAGCAGCGCCACCTGGTCGCCCAGGACCGGGCGGGCCCGGCGCAGCGCGTCGCGGATCGCGGCGCACTTGCGCATCCAGGCCAGGTCGTCGATGGGCAGGCCGCCCCGGCCGGTGACCACCGAGGCGTCGGTTCCGCACAGCGCGGCGACGAGGGTCGCGGCGACCGTGGTGCCGCCCACGCTGAGGTCACCGAGGACGACCAGGTCCGTCCCGGAGTCGGCCTCCTCGTCGGCGATCCGCATCCCGAGCCGCACCGCGGCCTCGGCCTCCTCGACCGTGAGCGCGTCCTCCACGTCGATCCGGCCGCTGCCCCGCCGGATCCGGTGCCCGACCACGTCCGCGGGGAGCAGCTCGGGATCGCAGTCGAGCCCGGCGTCGACGATCCGTATGGTGGCGCCGAACCGGCCGGCCAGGACGGCGACGGGGCTGGCGCCGTCGAGGACGGCCCGCACCAGTTCGTGGCCGGTGGACGCGGCCCGGGCGGAGACGCCCGCGCCGGCGATCCCGTGGTCGGCGGCGAACAGCACCACGCGCGGGCGCTCGATCGGCTCGACCGGAACCCGACCCTGCGCGGCGGCGAGCCACTCGGCGAGTTCGTCGAGCCGGCCCAGCGCGCCGGGCGGGACGGCGAGGCGCTCACGGCGTTCCTCGGCGTCACGCCGGACGCCCCCGTCGGGGCGCTCGATCAGATCGGAGAAGTCGTCGAGATTCAGCGTGCTCATCTGCCAGAGAGTACAGCCGGTAAGGCCCTCCCTCAGGCCTTGGGCGCCCCGTTCCGGCCCGGTCGCGGAACGGCGGAACAGCCGTCGGCGGACCGGCCGTCGGGCCGCCGTCGAGCCCGCCGTCGGTCTCCTGTCGTCGAGCCGCGCCGACGCCTTCCCCGCCGCTCCCGCGCTATTCCTTGAGTACGGTCGCCAGGCCCGCGACGACGAGGAGTACGTGCTCGCACTCGCCCGCGACGGCCGCGTTCAGCCGGCCCAGCTCGTCCCGGAAGCGACGGCCCGAGGAGGTCGCCGGGACGACGCCCGAGCCGACCTCGTTGCTGACCAGCACCACCGGACGGCGGGTCGCGCGGACGGCCGCCACCAGTTCGGCGGTCCGCTCGGCGAGTTGCTGCCGCCCGCCTTTGGCCCACACCTCGTCGTCCCACGCCCCGGCCCGGTCCATCGCGTCCGTCAGCCACAGCGCCAGGCAGTCGATGAGCAGCGCCGGCCCGTCGGCGGCCAGCAGCGGTACCAGCTCGCAGGTCTCCACCGTCCGCCAGCTCGCCGGCCGGCGCTCCCGGTGCAGGCCGACCCGCTGGGCCCATTCCGCGTCGCCGTCCCGGGTGCCGCCGGTGGCCACGTAGACCACCTCGGGGAAGGACTCCAGCCGCCGCTCCGCCTCCACGGACTTGCCGGAGCGGGCCCCGCCCAGCACCAGCGTCCGGCGCGGCAGGTCCGGCACCACCGCGTACTCCCCGACGATCACGGTCGTCCCGTCCGGCACCGCCCGGGCCCCGGCGGCCGCGCACCGGCGCTCCAGCTCCCGGCCCGGCGGGGTGTCGTGGTCCAGGTGGACGGCGATCACGTCCGTGCCCGGGCCGACGGCGCCGCTCGCCCGCAGCCGCGCCAGCGCCTCGGGCCGGCCCAGCACGTCCATGAGGACCATGTCGTACGGGCGCCGCCCGGCCTGGTCGGCGACCCCGGCCGGGGCCCCGCCCGGCGGCAGGTACAGCAGCCGGACGCCGTCCGGGCCGGTCACCTCGTACCCGGTGCCCGGCGCGTCCATCGGCACCGCCCGCACCCGGTGCCCGGAGATCACCGCGAGCTCCCGCCCGTCCGGCACCCGCCCGGCGGCCGGCAGGCCGGGCGGCAGCTCGACCGCGGGCCCGTCGTGCGGGTGGGTCAGCAGCACCTGCCGTACCCCGGCCAGGGAATGCCCGGCCCGGGCTCCGGCCAGTACCGCCCCGGGGGTCAGGTCCAGCAGCAGCGCCCCGTCGACGAGAACGGCCGTGGCGGCGCGGGAGCGCGTGCCGACGGACACGGCGCAGGCCGCACAGGGGCAGCCGGGGCGGGGCAGACCCTCGGGTGTTCCGGTGCCGAGCAGAGTGAGTTCCACAGGATGATCCTCCCGCGTCGCCGAGAGTGCTGCGCGCCCGGTTACTCTGCGGGCACACTCAGGACAGGAAGCGTGCGAGCAACGGAGGCGGACATGGCGTGGACGTGGCGGTTCGAGACGGCCGACGGCACCGAGACGAGCCCGTCGGTGGTACCCGAGGAGTTCACCACGCAGGGGGACGCGGAGTCCTGGGTCGGTGAGTACTGGAAGGACCTGCTGGAAGGCGGCGTCGAGCAGGTGAAGCTGTCCGACGACAGCGGGACCGAGCTCTACACGATGAGCCTGCGGGCCGCGCTGGACGCCTAGGTCGTCTCTTTCGGATCTTGGCGGACCCGGCAAGATCCGAAAGAGACGGCCTAGGGAGAACCCCGGCCCGCCCCTTCCTCGTGCATGTCCCGTACGGGCCTGCGGCCGGGCGCGGCGGCGGGGACCCGCACCGGCCGGGGACCTGGTCGGCAGGGTCAGCCCCGTACCCCGCACAGGTGCAGCAGTGCGGCCACACCCCGGTAGGGGTCGATCCGCCCGGCGCGGTCCTCGGCGGCCAGCAGCCGTTCCAGCTCCTCGTCGGGCGGTAGGACCTCGCCCGCCTCGGTGCCGTCGGTGAAGACGCGGACGCCGTACCAGGACTGCAGCGGCGCACCGATCCCCGACAGGGTGGCCGTCAGTCCGGCCAGCCGGTCCGCGCGGACGTCCAGGCCCAGCCGGTTCGTGTAGTCGGTGGAGTCGAACGCGGCCAGCGCGCCCTTCCAGTCGCCGTCCAGGCCCGGCCGCATGGCGAGCGCGTCGCCGTTGCGCACCAGCAGGGACAGCAGTCCGCCCGGGGCCAGCATCCGGGCCAGCCCGGCCAGCATCGCGTCCGGTTCGGGCACGTACATCAGCACCCCGTGGCACAGCACCACGTCGAAGCTGCCCGGCAGGAAGTGGGCGCCGGTCTCGCGCCCATCGCCTTCCAGGAGGGTGACCCGAGCACGGATCCCTTCGGGCTCCGCGGCCAGCGCCTCTCGGGCGACGGCCAGCATCCCGGCGTCCTGCTCCAGGCCCGTCACCTTGTGCCCGGCGCGGGCCAGCCGCAGTGCCTGCGTGCCCTGGCCCATGCCGACATCGAGCACGCGCAGCCGCTGCCCGACCGGGAAGCGCTGCGCGATCTGCTCGTCGACCTGCCGGCCCACGAGCTCCTGCCGGACGGCGTTACGCAGTCCGCCCAGGCCTTCGAGCCAGAGCCGGGCGCCTTCCGCGAAGCCTTCCCCCGAGGCGCCGGGCGTGGCTCGGCTCAGGGCCGTTCCCCACGCTTGACCTGCGGCTTCGGGAGACGGAGTCGGCGCATCTGGAGGGTGCGCATGAGGCCGTAGGCGATGGCGCCGCGGCGGGGCTCGTCCGGGAAGCGGGTGGCCAGGGCCTTGCGGAGGCGGAAGACCAGGCCGATGGAGTCGAGCACGATCAGGACGATCACGACGAGCCACAGCGTCAGCGCGATGCTCTGGATCGACGACTGCCGCACCATGCTCAGGACCAGGATGACCACCGCCAGGGGCAGGAACATCTCGGCGACCGAGTAGCGGGAGTCCACGTAGTCGCGGACGAACCGGCGCACGGGACCCTTGTCACGGGTGGGCAGGTAACGCTCGTCGCCGTTGGCCAGCGCTTCGCGCTGCTTGGCCATCTCGGTACGGCGACGCTCACGGGCTCGCTTGGCATCCTCCTTGCGATTGCCGGTCGAGGCCACCACGGCCTTGCGCTGCGACTGGGCCACAGCACGCTTCGGCGTAGGGCGGCCCTTCGGGGCCTGCGGGTCACGGGGCTGCGAGAGGTCGGCGCTCACCTTGTCGGTGGCGGCGGCCTTCTCTTCCTTGGAGGAGCGGCTACCAAACACAAAACCCAAGCCTACGTGGTTGCGGGCATGGGCCCCACCCCGCTGGGGAACGATCCGGCAACGGCGGGCGTCCTTCCCCTTGCACGGTCCGTGCGGTGGGCCCGTTCTCCTGGGATCACCTACTCCTTACGCCTGACGGGGCGGGGGCGTAGTCGTCCTGGAGGAGGAGCGCATCCGTACTCGAACAGTGCGGTAATGGAGACAGGGCCCGTACTGTGGGTTCTGTCGGTGACCTGGAGCACAGTCCGTCTAGAAGGGGGCGCGCGAAGCCCATGAGCGGTGTCATGAAGCGTATGGGGATGATCTTCCGCGCGAAGGCGAACAAGGCCCTTGACCGGGCCGAGGACCCGCGCGAAACCCTCGACTACTCGTACCAGAAGCAGCTGGAGCTGCTGCAGAAGGTGCGTCGCGGAGTCGCCGACGTGGCGACCTCCCGCAAGCGCCTGGAGCTGCAGCTCAACCAGCTCCAGGGGCAGTCCGCCAAGCTGGAGGACCAGGGCCGCAAGGCCCTCGCCCTGGGTCGCGAGGACCTGGCCCGTGAGGCCCTGTCCCGGCGCGCCTCGCTCCAGCAGCAGGTCAGCGACCTGGAGGTGCAGCACCAGACCCTGCAGGGCGAGGAGGAGAAGCTGACCCTCGCCGCCCAGCGGCTGCAGGCCAAGGTGGACGCCTTCCGTACGAAGAAGGAGACCATCAAGGCCACCTACACGGCGGCCCAGGCGCAGACCCGGATCGCGGAGTCCTTCTCCGGCATCTCCGAGGAGATGAGCGACGTCGGCCTGGCCATCCAGCGGGCCGAGGACAAGACCGCGCAGCTGCAGGCCCGCGCCGGCGCGATCGACGAGCTGCTGGCCTCCGGCGCGCTCGACGACCAGAGCGGCCTCGGCTCCAAGGACGACATCCAGGCCGAGCTCGACCGCCTCTCGGGCGGTACGGACGTGGAGCTGGAGCTCCAGCGCATGAAGGCCGAGCTGGCGGGCGGCCCGGCCGCCCAG
This sequence comes from Streptomyces sp. BF23-19, assembly GCF_041106355.1. Classification (NCBI taxonomy): domain Bacteria; kingdom Bacillati; phylum Actinomycetota; class Actinomycetes; order Kitasatosporales; family Streptomycetaceae; genus Streptomyces; species Streptomyces sp. BF23-19. The sequence goes on from NZ_JBGBPT010000084.1 coordinate 38,017, forward strand.
CAGCAGGCCATCGAGGGCGGCGCCCAGGGCAACGGGCAGCAGCCGCAGGCTCCGCACCGGTTCGACAAGCAGTAGGACGGGGCCCGTCATGATCGTCCGCATCATGGGGGAAGGTCAGCTGGAAGTGGCCGACAGCCACTTCCCCGAGCTCAACAAGCTGGACGACGAACTGCTCGCGGAGATGGAGGGCGGTGACGAGGACGGCTTCCGGCGGACGCTGGGCGCGCTGCTCGCCGCCGTACGGCGGCTCGGCACGCCGCTCCCGGACGACGCGCTGGAACCGTCCGAGCTGATCCTCCCCGCGGCGGACGCCGGGCTGGACGAGGTCAGGGAGATGCTCAGCGACGACGGCCTGATCCCGGGCTGAGCCCCGGGCCGGGTACACCGACAGCACGGCGGCGGGCCCGCCCCCTCGAGGGGGCGGGCCCGCCGCCTTCGTCACTGCTGGGGCGGTTTCTCCAGGGACACGGGGTGATCGGGGTCCGGGGTCCCGCCGATGAAGTTCTCGAACCTACGACGCGGCCGCGCCCAGCGCCGGTCGTGGTGGAAGGCGCGCAGCCCGGCCTTGGCCCGGGCGCGCGGCCGGTTCGCGTAGAACCGCTTCGCGTACGGGGACCCGGGCCGGGCCAGCCGGATCGCGCCGACCAGCGCCACCAGGGGGACGACCAGGCCGAAGAGCGCGGTGCGTGCCTTGCCCTTCCACAGGGCGATCAGGGCCAGGAAGAAGTTGGTGGCCCCGTTCATGACGACCAGGCCGCGGCTCTGACGCTCCTCGCTGGACAGGTCGTTCACCCCGAAGGGTACGAATCCGCCGATGACCAGGGCCACGATGGCGGCCGTGACGACCACGAGCTCCACGCTCTTGCGGCCCTGCTCGCTCCAGTACACGTCGTCGAGGTGCAGGATCAGCGCGAACTCGTCCAGGACCAGGCCCGCGCCGAGGCCGAAGATCACGGCGGAGACGCACGCGCCGAGGCCGTAGCGGCCGCTGCCGACCGCGCCGAAGCCGCCGATGACCACGAGGATCACGCCCGGCACCACGTGGTGGATGTGCATACCGCCCGGGGTGACGTTCTTGAACGGGCCCCGACCGGCCCGGATCATCCGGGTGATCACACGGGTGACCAGGAACGACATCACGAACGCGAGCAGCGCGAGCAGGAGGGGCAGCTTCCCCGGTTCGACGATGTTCCGATACCACCAGTGACCCATCCCACTGACTCCCTGTTTGGCATGTAATGGGTAATTTACCGCCCGCGACGAGCGGGTACCGTTCCCGCCGATGACAGATTCGTTCGACGGCCCGCCCCAGACGCCGCCCGCGGAACGCGCCTCGTTCCTCGACGGCGTCCGTTTCGCGTTCGGCACCCTCACCGTGCTGCCCGCCCGCATCACCCGCTGGGACCGCCCCGCCGCCCGCACCGGAATGGCCTGCGCCCCGCTCGCCGGACTGGTCGTGGGCGTGCTCGCGACCCTGCCCGGAGTGCTCCTGCTGCTGCTCGGCGGGGGTCCGCTGCTCGCGGCGACCCTCACCGTCGCCGGACCGGCCGCGCTGACCCGGGCCCTGCACCTGGACGGCCTCGCCGACACGGCCGACGGCCTCGGCAGCGCCAAGCCGGCCGACGAGGCCCTGCGGATCATGAAGCAGTCCGACATCGGCCCCTTCGGCGTCGTGACCCTGGTGATCGTGCTGCTCCTGCAGGTGGCCGCCCTGTCCGAGATCTACGCCGACAGCTGGATCCGCGGCGCCCTCGCCGCCGTCGTCGCCGCCGTGGCGGCCCGCCTCGCCATGACCCTGGCCTGCCGCGAAGGCGTCCCGGCGGCCCGGCCCGGGGGCCTGGGCGGCGCGCCGCGGGACCACCCCGGCGACGGCGGCGCCCAGGC